>DATISV010000670.1:0-5520 GCA_035468505.1 Luteolibacter sp.
CAGGTCAACGCCATCGTTTCCGGCAAGCCGTTCACGCCGAAAGTCTATCCGCGCCAGATCGCCTTCAACGTGATCCCGCAGGTGGACGTCTTCACCGACAACGGCTACACCAAGGAGGAACTCAAGATGCTCCACGAAGGCCGCAAGATCATGGGTCTGCCGGAGTTGAAGGTTTCCTGCACCTGCGTCCGCGTGCCGGTCTATCGCTCGCACTCGGTCTCCATCACCGCACAGTTCGAGAAACCCGTCGATGCGGATGCCGCGCGCGCCGCTTATGCCGGCAAGCCCGGCATCCAGGTCGTGGACGACCCATCAAACAAAGTCTTCCCCGTGCCGCTCGACACCACCGGCAAGGACGACTGCCTCGTCGGCCGCATCCGCAGGAACATCGTCCTCGACAACGCGCTCGACCTCTGGGTCGTCGGCGACCAGGTCCGCAAGGGCGCGGCCCTCAATGCCGTGCAAATCGCGGAGATTCTCTGAGCGAATTATTTGAACTGCCAAGACGCCAAGAGCGCCAAGTTGAATTCATTTGAAAACCTTGGCGAACTTGGCGGTGAAAACCAATCTTCCGTTTCCATGGACCTGATATCCTACCTTGCCGACCGCGCCGCGCTGGTGGACGCCGCGATGAGCGCCTATCTGCCGGCGGCGAAGGCACGTCCGGCGACGATCCATGAAGCGATGCGCTATGCCGTCTTCGCCGGCGGAAAACGTTTGCGGCCCGCGTTGTGCCTCGCCGCAGCGGAAGCCTGCGGCGGACTCACCGCCGACGCGCTCGCGCCCGCCTGCGCCGTCGAGTTGACGCACACCTACTCGCTGGTCCACGACGACCTCCCCGCAATGGACGACGACGACCTCCGCCGCGGCCGGCCGACCTGCCACAAGGTCTATGGCGAAGGCATGGCGGTCCTGTGCGGCGACGCGCTTCTGACCGAAGCCTTCGCCGTGTTGTGCCGGGCACCCGTCACCAAACGATATTCGACCCGCGACTACATCGCCGAACTCGCGGAAACCGGCGGCAGCCGCAAGCTCATCGGCGGCCAGGTGATGGACCTCGAAGGGGAGGGGAAAAAACTCACCAAGCGCGATCTGGTCCGCATCCACGAAGCGAAAACCGCCGCGCTGCTCACCACCTCGCTGCGCCTCGGCGCGATGACCGCCAACGCCTCCGCATCGAAACTCGCCGCCCTAACGGATTTCGGCCACAACCTCGGCCTCGCGTTCCAGGTGATCGACGACATCCTCGACGTCACCCAGAGCACCGAAGTCCTCGGCAAAACCGCCGGCAAGGACCAGGCCGTCGAAAAATCGACCTATCCCTCCGCCATCGGTCTGGATTCCTCGCGCAAGGAGGCGGCCAAACTCACCAAAGCCGCGATGGCCGCGCTCAAACCCTTCGGCAAAAAAGCCGCCCGCCTCGAGCAGATCGCCGCGCATCTGTTGCAGCGCGAGTATTGAGGGGAGCCCAACGGCGCGTTCCATTCAGAACGTAGTTTGTCATTCCGCACCACGCCATGGGGTGGGCCGCTGGCCCGGTGATTCATACACTCAAGATGTAGTCGCACGCCTGCGCGTAATCGCAGAGAACCAGTTGCAAGGTGATTACTGATAGCAGGCGCCAACGTGACGATTTCTGGATCGAATACGCAGCCGGTTCGCACACCTTGGGTATTGGCAGCGAGATTGCACGGCCCGTGTTTTGTGTGACTGCAAGAGATTCAGGTCGCGCTGCTCAGACGTCGATAGTCGTTTCGCGCGGGGTTTTCGCGGCGGATTTCCCGGCGCGCCGGCCGAGGAACGGGAGCCAGCGGCGGATGTCGTAGCCGAGCCATGACATGGATTTGACGAAAATGGCGAGTGCGGCCGCCTCGTCGATGAATGGAATGGGATCGAACATCGGACCCACGACCAGCAGATAGAGTCCGGAGAGAATGGCGATGAGCCAGGCGAGGCGGCGCTTCATGCGGCAAGCGTATCATGGATCATGGCCGCCGCAACCGGCCCCGCCAGCGACGTTGACAGGTGCCGGCGATTTTCGATGCTCGCGGGCGATGAGTTCACTGGGGCTGCGGCCGTCGTTTTCGCATGTGGTGGAAGAGGAAACCGAGGCGGTGCGCGCGCGGGTGCTTGCGGCCGCGGCGGCCGACGGCCGCTGCCAGGTGATGGGGTTTCCGGGCTTCGTCTGCCTGCGTGTGCCGGAGGGTGAGCGAAGGTTCTGGTCGCCTCGGCTGCACCTGGGTTTCGAGATCCACGCGGATGGCGGCACGGTGATCCATGGCACCTACGGCCCGAATGCCAACATGTGGTCGTCGTTTCTCTATGGCTACCTGCTGGTCGGTTCGGTGGCGTTGTTTTCCGGCATCTACGGCTGGTGCCAGTCAAGGCTCGGGATGCAGGCCTGGGCGCTGTGGGTGTTCTGGATCATGGTGACGGCGGCGGCGGCGATGTATGCGCTCGCGCGCGCCGGCAGAAAACTCGGCTCCGCGCAGACCGCGATGCTGCACGCGATCTATCAGCAGGCGGTCGGCGCGGAGGTGGAGCTGGAGTGAGGTTGGCGTATGTCACTTCAGTTGCAGGCGGTCGCGCCAGCGTTCATCCAGATCGCGCGTCGGGATGCGCGCGCTGCCGTGCCGGTGGCGGATGAGGATGCCCTCGTCCGTGATCTGCCGGATCACCGCTTCATGGTAAACCCGGCCGCCGGGCAAGTGGAAATCTCCCAGGGATTCGCCCACGGCCCGGCCCCATGCGTGACGCTGGCAATCGGCGCGGTATTGCGCGAATTCGCGCTCCAGTTCCGGTATCCCGCGTTTGAGGGTGGCGAGTCGTGCGCGGGCCTGGGCCGCACGGGCAGCGAGCGTGTCCGGCTCCGGCAGCGCGGCGAGTGCCTCGGCCCCCCTGATCCGGGCCGGGCTGTCGTTCAGCAGCCGCTGCTGAAGGCGGTCGTGGCGGGCCTTCAGTCCCGCGAGTTGATGCTCGCCGGCCTGGAGTTCGCGCTGGAGGACGGAGCCGGCCTTGGATGAGCGCATGCGTTTCTCGACCACCACGGAAAAACCGATTCCGGTCATGACGAGGACGACGATGCCAAGCAACGATGTGGCGAGGCCGGCGCCTGGATCATCGGAAAGCATTGACATGTCCGCCGCAGATCAAAGTTCGTTGCGGAGGCGGTTCGCTTGCGCCTGTAACCGCGTCAATTCGCGTTCCTTGGCGGACAGTTGCTGCCGCATTTGCGGGGCGCGGCTGATTCTCTTGAGGGCTTCAGCCTGAATATCGCGCTGCAGTTGCCGGATCTCGTCATCGAGCGTCTCAATGCGATCCAGGGTGCTCTGGAGCAACCGGGCGTTTTGCTCGCGTTGGAGCACTTTTTGCCGGGCGGTTTCCTCGGTCCGCTTTTGTTCGACGGCGCCTTTCGCGGTGGCGACCTGCGTTTCGTGCAGATTCCTCATTTCCTTCTCCCTGGCGAGGGCCTGTTCCTTCTGCCGGGGACAGAACTGATAGTGATCCCGCATTTCATCCGGCAGTTCCTCGAAGGGGATTCTCTTGAAACCCGCCTGGTGGGCGATCTGCATGCCGACGGCGTTGACCTGGCGGATCGTGACCTTCTCGAAAGTTTCTCCCGCGAGTGTGGTCAGGCGATCGAGGCTGGTGCCCTCGGCCGCTTTTCTCGCATGGGCCCGGTAGCGGTCCTTGTATGACTCGAACTCCACACCGAGAGACGCCAGTTCGCTATCCAGTGTCGTGCCGCGCTCCTTCAGCCACTCGATCTCGGCACGCTGCTTGACGGTTTGAGACTGGTTTTTTTTCAACTCGCCAATGATGGAATCGCGGCCCTTGCCGCCATCGAGGCGCGCGGTCTGGTTGGCGACCCGGGCGGTGAGTGATTCGATCTCCCGTTGCTGGTCGCGGATGACGGCTTCGATCGTTTTCTCGGCTCCCTGAGAGCCTTCGTCGTAGGAATACATGAACAGCAGACCGAAGCCTAACAGGACGATGAGCGCGAGGATGGTTCCGATGACGCCGGGTCCGCGCGCGCTGGTCATCAAGTCAGAGAAGGACATGTCGGTGCGTTCAGTTGATTCCGTATTTGGCCTTGTAGGCGTCGAATTCGCGCTGCAGTTCGTTCTTGCGCTGCTCCTGCTCGCGGATGCCGGCTTCGAGTCCGTCGATCGCCGCCTGCTGTTTGGCGACTTCCTCGCGCCTGCGTTCCAACTCGCCCGAGACATCCGGAGGCAGGTTCCTGAGTTTTTCCTCCAGCAACGCGATCTCGCCCTTCAGCCGGGTGATCTCGGTGGCCTGGGCGTTTTTCTTTGCGATCAACGCGGGATCGTCACTGTCACAGGAAATGCATAACAGCGACAACATGATGGCCGGGCGGAATATGAAATGCGGGAGGTTCATCCGATGGAGTCGGTGTTTTGGAAATGGTCGGCTTCGGGAAAGAATCGCGTTGTCGGCGGTCATGGCTGGATCGGCCGGATGGGCGGCTGATACACCCGCTGGGGCGGCGGGCATGATCGCGCCGGAACATACGGTGTGTGAGGAGTGTAAGGTGTGTAATAATATGCCGACCGATAGCGTGTCCGGTAGTAGGAAGAGCGGTAACGGGGCGACGATCCGAAAGGCCGGGCGGGTTCCGCCAGGGGGCTGGCACGCCGGGCCGGAGTATCAGCGGCCAACGAGAGATCGCGCGTCGGCGGATCGTCGTATTCGGGCGACAAGTTATCCTGTCTGGCGAGGCTTGCCACTTCGTTTTCGACCCATGAATGCCATGCCTGGGATTCGGAACGCTCGCGTTGCTCCGCCACTTGGGCAAGTTTCTCGTCCATGCCGAATGTGACTCGCTGCCCGTCGGTCAGGTCGGCATATCTGAGAGTGGCGGCTCCCGAGCGGTGGCGGATGCGCACGCCGCCATCATCGACACCGGTGATTTTCACATCCTCGAACACGCGGCCGTTCCGCGAGGTGATTCGGGCGAACTCTGTTCCGATGGCGGTGCGGCGCGATCGGACCAGAGATTCGGTGCGGAAGTCTTCGAACGCGCGATCCAGTGCGATGAGTTCGTTGCGCAACACCGCGCTGGTGTTCTCGAGCGCCGCCTTGTTCCGGACGAGTCGCCCGAGTTTTCCGTCAAGTTCCTCCAAAGTCTCGGCATGAACGGCCGGCGTGCGGCTCTCGAAACGGTATTTCAACAAGTCCAGCCTGAGATCGAGTTCAATGATTTGGCGTTCCTGCGCGGCAATCTCCGCGCTTTGATCCCCGGAGTCGCAGGACGTCAGCAGCAGGGCAATCAACATTGCCTGAAGATACTCCTGTTTGCCGAATGCAATGATCATCCTATGGGCGGAGACTATCCATTTGGAAAATGTGAGGCAATACAAAATCCGGTTGTCAGCCATGAGTCGGCCTGCCGTACCGTGCCGGAATCGCGCTGGCCATCCGCGCGGCGCAGGGTAGAACGCTTCCATGGTCAGGACACGATGGATCGCGGCCGCGGCCGGATTGCTGGCGACCTTCGCG
>DATISV010000671.1:0-3833 GCA_035468505.1 Luteolibacter sp.
TCAACTCGTGGCACAACCGGGTGATGGCCGATGCCGGGCTGCCGGAGAACGAGCGGCTCACGCGAACCAACATCCGGGTGGAGCGGAAGGGGAAGTTTGCATGGAAACCCGAGCCATCCGGGCTGCTCGGGCCGGTGACCCTGGAGAAGATGTCCACCGGGGATGGAAATTGACGAGCAGTCCACCATGTTTTGCCGGTTGCCGAACGCCCGGCGTGGTGCAAACCTCCGCGCATGAAACTCCGACTGATTCCGCTGCGGTCCGCATTGCTCGCCTGCCTGCTGCTGCCGCTGGCCACCGCCCAGGAAGAGCCCGAAACCGGCGAGGTCGAGGGCATCAACGGCATTCCCGCCGACCTGCTCGACGACCCGCACCTGCGTGAGGAACTCGCGGTCAACGAATTCACCGCACCGTCGATCTCGAAACTCTTCGACACGCTCCAATTCCTGATGCCGCTGCCGCTCATTGAGACCGAACTGCAGCTTCCCGAGCGGATGCCGATGGACCGCGCCGACCTTGCCATGGAACTCGGTTTCCTGATCGCCGACGGCTTCCTGATCGTGCAGGCCGAGCAGCTTGAAAAGGTCGAGGATCTCGCCACCAAACTCACGCGCTACGGCAAGGCGCTCGGTGCCGGCGACCGCGTGAACCGCCATGCCGCCAGCCTGCTGGACAGCGCGGAAAACAAGGACGTGGAGCAGTTGAAAAAGGAACTCACCTCCACCCAGCGCGATGTGGAAGCCGAGCTGGTCATTCTGCGCGACGCCGATCTCGCGCATCTCATCTCGCTCGGCGGCTGGATCCGCGCCCTGCACGTTTCCACCGTGGCGGTCGACAACCAGTTCTCGCCCGAACGCGCGCGCAAGGTGATGCGCGAGGACATCGCCGATTACTACACCGAATCGGTGGCCGGGCTGGAACCGCGGATTTCCGAGCGACCGAACTACCTCGCCATCCGCGACCTGCTCGCCGGACTGCGCAGGGAAATGGTGATCGAGGAAGACGCGGAACCGACGCCTGAGAAAATGAAGGAAATCCGCGAGCAAGCCGCGAAACTCGTGGAGCTGGCACTGCAACGCAAACAATGAGCCGTTCAACCACCCGCAAAGTCGCCGTGCTCGGGCTCGGCATCGTCGGATCCCGTGTCCACGCGCGCCTGGTCGCCGCCGGATGGGACGCCGCCTGTTGGAACCGCACGCCGAAGAACATGCCCGGCGAACGATCCGCGCCGGAAGAAGCCGTCGCGCACGCGGATGTGATATCCATCTATCTGAAAGACTCGCCCGCGGTGCGCGGGGTGATGGAACGCGTCGCCAATCACCTGCGGCCTGAGCATGTCGTATTGAACCACTCGACCCTCGATCTCGCGACGACAACATGGCTCCACGAGTTGTGCATGGGGCGCGGCTGCCGTTTCATCGACGCGCCATTCACCGGCAGCCGCCAGGCCGCGGAGGACGGCAAGCTGGTTTTTTATATCGGCGGCGATGAAAACCACGCCGCGGAATTGGAGGATTATCTGGCGGTTTCGAGCCGCAAGCGGCTGCCCTGCGGCCCGGTCGGCAGCGCGACGGTGGTGAAACTCGCCACCAACCTGATCTCCGCCTGCACCGTGCAGGCGATGGCCGAGGCGCTCGCCATCGCCACCCGCCACGGCGTGCCCGCGGAGCAACTCGCCGGCGCGGTGGCCGAGAACGCCAGCGGCTCGCCGCTCGCCGCGATGAAGTTCCCAGCGATGATTGGTGGCGATTACGGCACCCATTTCTCGCTCGCCAACATGGCCAAGGACAGCCGCTACATGCTCGACCTGGCACAGCAGGCCGGCGTGACCGTGCCAGGCATCGATGCCGTTTCCCAACGCATGCACGAGCTATGCGAAGACGGTCATGGCGACCTCGATTACTCGGTGCTGGCGAAACCTTATTTCGAGGAACCATGAGCGGGCCATTGCTGGTGGGAATCGACCATCCCGCGCTGCTCGAATTCCGCGGACCGGACGCGGTGAGATATCTCAACGGCCAGCTCACCCAGGATGTGAGGAAAGTGGCCGGTGCGAATGTTTCACTGCCGTCATGCGTCACGGATGCGAAAGGCCGCCTGCAGTTCCGCGTGTGGATCACCGAATCGCCGGAGGGAAACCTGTGGGTCGAGGGAGCGGCCGGAACGGCGGAAGAGCTTGAGGCGCGGCTGACGCGGTATCTGATCGCCGATGATGTGGAAGTTCATGATCTAACAGGAAAATATGAGTTGATTCACTTGGTTGGCTCGGAGGTTCCGACACCGCCGGAGGGAGTTTTCGCGCGCACGTCACGGAGGTTCAACGCGGACGGTGCGGACTGGTGGTGTCCGGCGGGAGCCGGGTTCGAGTTGCCGGAGGGGATTTCACATTTATCCGGCGACGTATTGGAGGATTTCCGCATCCGCCACGGCGTTCCGACGTGGGGCAGGGAACTGGAAGAGGGCCTGCTGCCGCCGGAAGCGGGGCTCGACGCCACCGACATCTCCTATCACAAGGGATGTTATATCGGGCAGGAAGTGATCTCCCGCATCAAATACGCGGGCAAGGTGAACAAACGGCTCGTCCGACTCGATGTTCCCGAAGATCTGCCTGTGGATGATCTCTCTCTGTCAGACCCCGATGGCCGCGAGGCCGGGCGGATCACGAGCGTCTCGCCGCTGGCATCCGGCGGCGCGCGTCCCGCGCTGGCATTCCTCAAGCGCGGAGCCGATCGAATCCGGATCGCCGGCCGGGAAGTGGAAATCAGGCCGATGGATGGAAATTAGGAGGATGGCACTTCGGGCGACCCGGTGCGGTCGCCGAAGTCCCGCACTCCTTATATTTATATATATCACTTGGCAAGACCGCGGAGCATCTGCGGGAGACGCTTGAGCAGGTCGCTCTGGTTTTCGAGGAAACCGAAGAACAACGCGGTGAACGCGCCGAAGGCGAGGACGCAGCCGGCGATGACGAGCCAGTAGAGGATGGCCAGCGCGATGCCCGGTCCGCCCAGTTTCTTGTGATACGCGTAGCCGGAGGGGCAGGCGAAACAACGGTGTCCCACCCAGAGATTGAGCAAGGGAGCGAGGAAACCGAGCAGCCACCAGCGGCTCATGCCGAGATTGGCGAATCGCTGGAGCGCGAAGTGCACGATGACGAGAAGGGGCACGAAGGCGGCGAGCGGCAGGATTTTTCCCATCATCACATCACCGAACTTTTCGGTGAGAAACGGACTGCCGATGGTGAGGCCGTATTGCCAGGCGATCGGGAAAAGCAGGGTGACTAGGATGAGGCTGCGGCGGCGGGCACCGGGCCATGATTGGGAGCGGTCCACGGACGCCTTGGCGGCGGCTTTCGGCTCTTCGAAGACGGCCGGCGCGATGGCGGGCTTTTTGGACTCCTCCTTTTTCTCCACGGCGGATACGCCGTTGCGTTCGAACAAGCCGTGGGTCTGGCCGGCGGGCAGCCATTGTTCGGTGCCTTGTTTCCAGACCATGTCGAGCCGCGGATCGAGTTTGCCCTCGGCGGCCATGGCACGGAGTTCCTCGAAGCTGATCGGGCCGAGTCGTTCGCCCTCGCAGGTGTAATACCAGACGGATTTGGCGATGAGCACGGCGCGTTTGGCCTTGCGCTCGGCTTTGCGCACCGCGGCTTCGGCGGCGGCTTGATCTGCGGCAGCCTTGTTGGCGGCCTCGGCGGCGATTTGTTTGGCGGATTGCTCGGCCTTCTCGGCCTGGGCGGCGGCCTCGGTCGCCATGCGGCTGGCTTCGGCGGCGCGGGCCTCGCATTCGGCGCGCATTTTCGCGGCTTCCTCGGCGCGCTGGCGGGCGGCTTC
>DATISV010000672.1:0-3842 GCA_035468505.1 Luteolibacter sp.
CCCCGCCCGAGTGGGGCGTCATCCTGCCGTTCCGCTGGGTCGAGATCGAGGGATGGCCGGGCGATCTCCGCTCGCAATACATCGTCCGAAAATCCGCGGTTCCCACCACATGGGACGACGATGCCGCCGCCTTCAGGTGCTCCGACGAAACGCTCAACCGCATCTGGGAACTGTGCCGCTATTCGATCAAGGCAACCAGTTTCGCCGGTGTCTATGTCGATGGCGACCGCGAGCGCATTGCCTACGAGGCGGATGCCTATCTCAACCAGCTCAGTCAGTATTATACCGACAACGACATCCAAATGGCGCGAGACACCTTCGACTGGCTGATGAAGCATCCCACCTGGCCGACCGAGTGGGCGTTTCACATGATCTTCGTGGCGCATGCCGACTACCTGCATACGGGAGACACCAAATGGCTTTCATCCCGCTATGAATCGCTGAAACCCAAACTGCTGCTCGATCGCGCGCGGGAGGATGGTCTGCTCGCCAGCACTCCGGAACATATCAGGAAAGGGGATATCGTGGACTGGCCGAAATCCGAACGCGACGGATTCGTCTTCAAGACGGTCAACACCGTGGTGAACGCCTTCCACATCCGCTCGCTGCAGATGATGGCTGAACTGGCCGCCGTGCTCGGTAAAAAGGACGAGGCGGAGCAATACGACGACATGGCATCCAGGGCGCATGCCGCGTTTCAAAAGCTGATGTTCATTCCCTCCAAGGGTGCTTACCGCGATGGCGTGGGCACGGATCACAGCTCGCAACACGCCAGTCTGTTTCCGCTGGCCTTCGGGCTGGTGCCGGACGAGCACGTCGCGGCCGTGGCCGGTTTTGTCGGGAAACGCGGCATGGCCTGCTCGGTGTATGCCGCGCAATACCTGATGGAAGCGCTGTTCGCAAACGACAAGGCGAAGCGTGCGCTCGAACTCATCACCGCGCCAGGCGACCGCAGTTGGCGGCACATGCTCGAAAGCGGCACCACCATCACCTGGGAGGCCTGGGACCTGAAATACAAGCCGAACCAGGATTGGAACCACGCCTGGGGAGCCGCCCCGGCCAACCTGCTGCCGCGCTTCGTCCTCGGCGTCGAAGCCGCCGAGCCGGGCTGGAAGGTGGCGCGCATTCGTCCGCATACCGGAAACCTCGCCCACGCCAAGGGCAAGGTGCCGACCCCGCGCGGACCGGTCATGGTGGATTGGAAGAACGGCTCCGGCTTCGAAATGGACATCCGGCTTCCGGAAGGCATGACCGCAAGGCTGGAACTGCCCGTGCCGCCGGACTCCAAGGGAGTAGCCATCAACGGCAAGACCGTGCCCGTGAAACGAATCGGCTCGCGCTGGATCGTGGAGGGAAACGTGTCCGGAGCCGTTCGCGTCGAAGTGGGCCATGTCGGTGCCGCCTCCAGCCAGCCGTGAGGGCAGCCTTCATTCACACGCCACCCCGGGCAAATGTGAATCCGCGAGACATGACCCCATTCAAGCCATGGTGAAACGCGGCTGACTCCGAGTTGTAGCGGCGCTCTATGAGTGTCGATGCCAATGAATCGTGCGAAGCCTCTTCATTCCATGCTGGTTCATCCCGACCCTTTTTAATCATGGCTCCCGCTTTTCGAGCGCGTGCGGCAGCAGCAGCAGGCCACCGCTCCAATTGCCCTGCGGAATCTCCATATCATCGCCGGCCTTGAGCGCACGGGTGAACACATTCATGCGGGTGCGCCCGGTATCGGTGTAGGCGAAGGAGAGTTCCGGCTCGGCCGCCCAGCCGTCGGTATTCACGCCGGATTGGGAAAGCGCGGTGGCGAAATGCACCACGGTGTCGCGGGTGGCTTTCACTCGGATAATCGAGCGTTCGCCGCCGCCAAGCAGGGTGAAACGCCAGCCGGTCAGGCGCGTCGGCACGTTCCGCCAGACATACCTGCGGTTGGCGAACGCCCTGCGTCCATTGGCCAGCGGTGCAAGCGTCCAGTCCTCGCCCGTCACGATGAGGTCCGCCGTGGTTACGCGCTGTTGCGCCTTCTCCGGCATCGGCACCGAGTCCGCCATGGTGAGGGAACGGAAGTTTTTCCAGCGATGGAATGTCAGGAAATTGGCGTCATGATGGTTGCGGGCCCCGCCCTGGTCGTCGTCGCAGGCGGTGCGGCAGACGGCAATCAGATCGTCTCCATCGAACAGCCAATCCACGTATTGAAAACCATGCCTCGCGATGTCGGGGTGATAAAGGAGGATGCAGCGGATGTCCCATTGGCGCAGGTCGCGCGATGCGGCCAGCGCCAGTGTGTTGCGGATGCCGCCCGGACGACGGGGGCCGGACTGGTGCCGCTCGGGCACCGAGTTGACGATGGACCAGTAAAGGTCCGAGATTGCGTCGTGCCGGATGGTGAACTTTTTCGCGCCGCCGGGAAACGGGATGAAACCGGTCTCCGGATCGAAACTGGCAGTGCGTCCGTCGGGACTGATTCGAACGATGGCCGCCTTCTCCGGATAGCCGATGGTCTCCACGCGCAGGATGTTGAGCATTTGCCCGTCCCGCGCGAGCACGGCGTTGCCCTCGAGCCAAGCGCGCATGTCGCCGCCGTTCCACGAGCGTTCGCTGGGCAGGAAGTTGCTATAAATCCAATTGTTGGCGTTCAACAAATCCGCGTCCACCGGGATGGACAACATCCCGGCGCGGTAACGCTCGCCCCATTTGTTGCTGCCGCCGGCGTCCTCGAAGCCCCGCCAAAGGCGGCCATTGTGTTCGATCACGGGCACGGGGGCTGTGTGATATTCACCGGCGGGTGTGAGCAGTCCGCTGGCGCCGTTCCGCGGATCGGTCCAAGTCGAGCCATGGTCCGTGGAGCGGCGGATGACGATGCGGCCATGATGGCGATCCGTGCCCATCAAGTAGGCAGTGCCGCGATGGACAAAAAGGCCCTGCCAGAACGCACCGTGGACTCGGGCCACCTCACGCCACGACGCGCCGCGATCGGAGGAACGCAGCACGACCGTGATCGCCCGCTGGTGTTCGGTGGACTTGGGACCGAACCAATCATGGGATGCGAGGTAATCTCCATTGGGCAGGATCGTTAGGCCGGGGGAGCCGATGTAACGGCCCGAGGACTGCGGACTGTAGGCAATCACCGTTCCGGGCACCTTGCCGGATGGCATGGCCGTCGCGGCTTGCTCCAGGTTCTGCAGACCGCTGGTTTGCGCGCACGCTGCCAGGGGAATCGCCAGCAGCGCAAACAGTGGTAGGGCACGGGTTTTCATCAGTTGCCATGGTTCTCCACCATGGATGAAACCTCGGAGTGGATCGGGGAGTCCGGGTTTGCCGCAAGCCACCTCGCAACCGCTGCCGGATCCCTTCGCAGGGCATCATCCACGGCGTTTGAAAAAGTGGATTCTCCAAGTGGTATGCGACTTAATGCGGGACTTCGGGCGATCTGGTCGAGCAACTCGATGCCGCCGATGGTTTTCCGGCCCCGGAGCTGTCCCATGCTCCGGTCGATCCAGGCTTCATCGATTGGCACGACCGATGCGAGGCGCTCCATGTCGGCGACCATCACGCTGGCGTTGCTCTGGTTCGCGCCGGCCCACATGACTTTGTCGAAAACGGAGCGAGTGAGGCTCTGGCCGTAGTCGCTCTCAAGTTCGGCGGCGCTCATGGACGCAAGCCATTCAATGGCGCGATCCTTGCCCTGGTGTTGAACCAAGGCGCCGACGAATTTTTCGGCCATGCCGGCGCGATCGGCATCCGGCAGGCTTCCGAGCAATGCAATGGCGCGTTCCGGATCGTTGACGGCCGCGCCGCTCATGATGGTGGCCAACAACTGCTTGCGCATGGACTCCGACATATCCGCT
>DATISV010000673.1:0-6178 GCA_035468505.1 Luteolibacter sp.
GCGGTGGAACTGCTCACCGCGCTGTTGTTCACGCTGATGTGGATGGAATTCGCGCCGCAGGCTCCGCAGGTCGTGGTTTTCCTGTGGCTGCTCGTCGCGCTGCTGGTGGCCATCACGTTCATCGACGCGGAACACCTGATCATTCCCACCGCCCTCACCTGGGCCGGCAGCGTCGCCGGGCTCATCGCGTGCGCGCTGTGGCCGCGGCTGCCCGTGCTCGGCGGCGCGGATGACGGCGGCTGGCTGGACGGATTGAAACAAGGTGGCATCGGCTGGCTCGCCGGCTTCGGCGGGCTGTGGGTGGTGGTGTAGCTCGGCAAAATGGCCTTCGGCAAAAAAGCGCTGAAGTTCGACAAACCGCTGCCGTGGCATCTGCGCGAGCCGCGCGACGATCACGACACGATGCACTTCGTCATCGGCGACGACGAGATCCCATGGTGGGATATGTTCTCGCGCAAGACCGACCGCCTCACCGTCGAGTGCTCCGAGATCCGGGTGGACTGCGAAAACGCGGGCGCGGGCAAACTCGTCATCCGCGAAACGACCATCGAACTGCCGGACGGCACGATCCATCAGATCGCCGACATGCAATCGCTCGACGGCGTTGCCAGCTCGGCGGTCGTCCCGCGCGAGGCGATGGGCATCGGCGACGTTCACCTGTTAGGCATGATCGGCGCCTTCTTCGGCTGGACGGGCGTGTTTTTCTCGCTCTTCGCCGCCTCGATCTACGCGATTGTCGCCGCGGTGATCGGGCGCATCGGCTTCGGCAGGCAGTTGCCATTCGGTCCCTTCCTCGCGCTCGGCTGCCTCACCTGGGCCGTCGGCGGCTGGCAAATCTGGAAATGGTATCTCGATTTCCTCGGCCCGCTGTGGGGACCCTGAGTCGCGCCGCGTTTATTCGGCTTCCCACAAGCGCACCCGCAGGGCTTCGGCCGCGGCGCGCGCCTCGGCTTCTTTCTTGCTCTTGCCCTTGCCGGTGGCCAGCACCAGGTCCTTCCAGGAAACCTCCGCCTGGAACACGCGTCGGTGGTCCGGCCCGCTCTCGCCGATGATTCGATAGACCGGCGCGGTCGGCTCGATCGCCTGCAGACACTCCTGCAACTCGCCCTTCGGATTGCGCTCTTCCGGGCTGCTGGTCATGTTGCCGATTTCGGTTTCCAGCAGCCGCAGCACCAGCTCGCCCGCCTTTTCCGCGCCGGAATCAAGATACACCGCCCCGATCAACGCCTCGAAGGCATCCGCCAACGTGGAAAGCCGCCTGCGTCCGCCGGTGGCCTCCTCGCCTTTTCCCAACAAAACGTAGTCACCGAGGTGGATCGCCATCGCGAAACGCGCCAACGCCCGTCGCGAGACGACGCGCGCGCGCAGCTTGGTGAGACGCCCTTCGGGAAAATCCGGGAACAAACGGAACAACTGCTCGGTGACGATCAATTGCAGCACCGCGTCGCCGAGAAACTCCAGCCGCTGATTGTCGAAATGCGGCCGCTGCGATTCGTAGGCCAGGCTCGGATGGGTGAGCGCCTCGGCCAGCAGCAGCGAGTTTCGGAACTTGTAGTGGATGCGGCTTTCCAGCGGCTGCATGGGAACTGTGGCTTGGTGACCTCCTCCCCCGCCCGGATCTCTCACTGAGCAGCCCCGATGGGAAAGATGGGGTGATCGACGGGACTCGAACCCGCGACAACCGGAATCACAATCCGGGGCTCTACCAACTGAGCTACGACCACCATTCGTTGGCGGGCGGCAGGGTTAGGCGATCCCCCTGATTTTGGAAAGTGGAAAATCGTTGCCGCGCGAAAATAGGCGGGCGCATCGACGCCGGCGGCTCATTTCAAGGCGTGCCGGATGAGGGAATCGACAACCAACGGCCGGTCCAGGCTTCATTCGCCGCCGTTTCGCTTCCAGGCGAGCGTCCACCGGATTTCCGTGCCCCGATCGGTTTCGAGGCTGAGCTTCACCAGCTCGCCGTCGCGGCGGAACGATGCGCTGCCGGCGGACGCGGTGGCAGCCGTCGGAAGATGGCCGTTGGCGGCGATGGTGATGACGAATGGTTCGCCAGCGACCACCTCGGCGGTGCCGGTGGAGGCCATGGATGCAGCGTTCCATTCCGTCGGATCGAGCAGGCCCTGCATGATGTGACGGTTGGTGGAGAGAATCTGCGGGTGGTCCAGCTTCCGGCGCAGTGAGTAAACCAATGACTGGAGCGGCTTGAGCGGGCGGGAAACCGCACCGTCACCGGGAATTTCGCCAATGAATTCGTCGTTCCAGAAATCGTAAAGATAATAACTCGCCGCTGGATCGAGGCCGAGCGAGCCGGTGTCCGCCTGATCGCCGGAGAGCGGCGCGGAGACGGCGTGCGTTTCATCGTGGTTGTTGCAAAGGATGATCTGCGCCGCATCGGAATCTATGGCATAGACATAGACCGCGGGGTCGGCGGGGGCGGCTGACAGCATGTCCACCGGCCGGAACGAGCGTGTGCCCTTGAGCACCGGATAGAGCCGGGTGTGGTCGTGCTGCTCCTCCGGCGTCATGCGTCCGAACGAGGTGCCAAGTTCGAGCCGCCCGGAGATGAGGCCGACCAGCGTGAGCATGGTGCGGCGGGCGTCGATGTCCATGCCCTTGAACGATTTGCCGTCCGGATAGTAGCCGAAGACGCTGCGGTTCTTGTACCAGCGCAGGCCCATGCGCGAGGCCATCTCGGGCTCGAAATGCGAGGAATCGTCCCACACACGCTGGAGATCGACGATACCGGCGGTGACGTCGAGCGTGGGCGTGCCGTATTCGCCGAGGTTGCGCTCGTGGATGAAGGCGTCCGGACCGAGCCCTTCGCGGGCGAGTTCGAAGACCTTGCGGTAGGCGGTGGTGGTCGTGTGGGTTTCGTCCTTGAAGCCGCCGGTGGGAATCCACGCGCTTTCGGGATAGTCGAACTTGATGCCTTGCAGGCCGTCATTGGCGAGGCGTTTCCACATCGCGAGCGTGTGCGCCTGGAAGCCGGGATGGGTGAAATCGAATTTCACGAATGGCATGTGATGGCGGTGCTCGGCGTGGAGCCGCGAGATGTCGCCGCGCATCATCCAGTCGGGGTGCGCGAGCGCGAAGTCGTTGGACGGCATGTTGCTCTGGATATAGGTGAACGGGATGCCGCCGAGTTCGCGGATCCTGCCGCAGAATTTCCCGAAGGTTTCGTAGGGCGGCGTGAGCGAGCCGTATTGCGCCCATTTTCCGTCGCTCCACCATCCCTGCTGGGTGTCGCCGTAGTTGTGATTGCAGTAGAAATCCGGTTCGAGACGAATCGCGACCGGCGTGTAGTCGAGCAAGCCCGAGCCGACAGCGAGTTCCATCTGATCGACAAGCGACTTCGAGTCGTTGATCGGCCGGCCTTCGCCATAACTCGCCTGCGAAACGAGCCAGCCGCAGAGCGTGGGGAAATCGTAGGGTTTGGGATTCGCCTGATTGGCCTCGCGCAGGGCCATGCCGTAGGCTTCGAGCGACGCGAAGGGATCGCTGGTGACAAAATCGAGGAAGACGGTATCGACCGCATCATAAGTCGTGCCGGGCGGGACGAGTTTGCCAAAGGGATCCTCGATGGTGATGGTGAGTTCGGACTTTTTTTCGTCGATGACGAGTCGCCGCAGGAAATCGCGGTAACGCAGACCGCCGGCGACGAGCGAGTGGCGGCGACCGCCGAGCTTGCCGGTCACGAGGAGGTTGTTGTGGGCGTCGATGCCGAGCTGGTTTTCCACGCGGTTGGCCTGAGCCCCGGCACCGCCGCGCAGGACTTGCGGGCGGGCGGGCTTTTTGCCGGGCAGGAATGCGGCCTTGTCGATCACGCCGATGCGGGCGACGCGCATCGGGAACTCGCGCTGGTTGCTCACCGAGAAACCGACTGCCGCGAAAGGCTGGCCGTCATATACGGTTAGATGCAGCGATTTGACGGGCAAGTATCCGCCACCCGGCGTCTCGGTGATCGTCAGCCTGCGGCCCTTGCCGAACCCGTCCTCCACTTCCGCCTGCTTCCAGCTGCGGGAAACACCGTCCGGCTTTTTCCAGCCGATCTCATCGACCGTGAAGCGGGCGTTCGCGAAGACCTTCGTTTCCGTGCCGAGATCGGTGGCGGACCAAGTGCCGTTCTTGAGATTGTAGCTCAGTTGGAATGACTCGTTGGCGATGGAAACCCCGCCGTCGGCCGCGGTGATCTCGACGGCATGAAGCGGATACCAGGGCAGGACAAGGACAGCGGATGCAAGCAGGAGTTTATTCATCTGGAAAAGATATGATATCAGTGATTGCTTTCGATTCGGATCACTTCATTCGGCGCCACGGTGTAATCGCGAGCACCGGTTTCCGTGGTGAGGGTGACTTTGTGCGTGTCCGGGGAAATCCCGACGATCTCCAGCGGCTTGCCCGCGAGGTCCGTGACGACCCGCGTGCCGGTGGTGATCGCAAAAACCGGCTTCCCGCCGATGATCGCTCGGGCCGTGCCGTCCTTCGACTCCAAGCGGAACTCATGATCGCCCCAGACTTGGCTGGTGGTGAAATCGGTGGCATCGACCGCCGACCACCAGACACGGCCATCGACCACGGCGAGGTGGATGCCGTGCATGCGGGAGATGTATTCGAGGGCGGCGAGCATCATCGGACCGTAGCCGTCGGGTTTCTGGCCGGAGGGCGCGCCGGTATGCGGGTCGAGCTGTTGTGTGAACTTGCAGTCGTTGCGGATGAGCACCGGCAACAGCTTGCGCCCGAGACGGGTGACCTCGGCGAAGCGGCCGTAGTTTTCCAGCGCGCCGATCGCGCGCTGGTAGGTGAGCCCCTGCGGCTGGCCGCTCCAGTTGTTGCGCAGGCCGTTGCGGAACAGAGGCTCGTGGATGGCGATGGAAACCAGCGGCACCGGCGTCCAGAAGGCGTCGGGATTGAGCAGATGTTCGTCCACGAAGGCGTTCGCCATTTGCTGCGTGAAGATGCCATACCACATGCAGCGCAGGTTGTTGTGGATCAGCTCGGGCAGGCGCTTGCCGTCGCGATCCAGATCGAAGCATGCATGACGTTGCGGATCCCATAACTTGTCGAAGAGGTGCCGGCGCACCTCTTCGGCGCGGTTCCGCCACTCCCCTGCCCTGCCATCACCGAGTTCGGCGGAGATTTTCGCCAATGTGGCGCGGGCACTGTAGCTGTAGGCCATGATGTCCATCGAAGCGAATGGCACGCGGACTTCATCGGGTTCGGGGCCGGGTCCGCGGCGATGCCAATATTGGCGCAGAGCGGCGGGATCGCGTGGGTCGGGCATGCCCTCCGCACCCGGCGGCTGGTCGAACGGCCAGCGGTTCGGTGCCCAGCGGGTGGTGAGGCGCGTCGATTCGTCCTCGCCGGTGTCCCACACGCACCAGGTTTCGAGTATCCCGTCGCCATTCGAATCGCGGGTGCGCCAGAGCCACGCGTCGTAGGCGGCGAGCACATCGCGAAGTTTCCCGAGGTAGCGCTTGTCCTTGCCGATCCAGTGATACATCCGCCACGCCGGCTCGGGAAAACAGAAGCCCTGGAGCATCTCGTAGTCGGCGAGGATTTCCGCCTCGGGAAACCAGACATGCGCCTCCGGCGGATCCTCATGCCAGCCGTTTTTGCGGGCAGTATCGCCGGCGATGACCATCCCGGGCAGGCGGCCGTCGTCGCGCGGGGTGAGCATGAAGATCAGTTGGTTGTTGAGCGCCGTCTGCGCGTCGCGCCTGGCATACATTTCACCACCCATCGGCTGGGTCTCGATCCACGCGTTGGGATATCCCCCGCCCTCGACGAGCACCTTCATCGAGGGGGTGAATTGCACGAGGTTATCCAACAGCTTTCTCTCCGCTTCATCGTGCAGGCGCTGGAGTTCCTTGTCCGTGGTCTGGAAGCTGTGGCGGGTTTCCAGCCGCGCGGTAAACGGCGGTTCTGACGCCTCAAGCGGCATGACGGCGAAACAAAAAACAATCGTTAGACAAAGCTTCATGACATGATCGCGCATTCTCCGCCGTTGGACAGTTCGGCTTACGGAATACCCACGGAATGCGTCGTGGCTTTCACCAATCGACAACGGACGCGACCGATGCATCGAGAGAGACACCCTGATAAAGGAGGCCGCATTTCACAGTCAATCCGGTGGAGTCGCATCCACCACCTTGAGACGGGCGAACAGCCTGCCGTT
>DATISV010000674.1:0-1986 GCA_035468505.1 Luteolibacter sp.
CCATTTGGACTCCATCACGTCACGGATTGCCAAGGCCAACAGAATCAATCCGCAAAAAATCGACCGATTTTATGATAAAACGTTTACTCAAACCCCGTCAGAGATTATGAGTGCCAAGGTAACGGTCGGCGTGAAGCCGTGGCGAACCCTCGTCCCACAACCCAGATGAAACCCTTGAAATCCATTTTTATCGGTGTCGGCTGCCTGATGCTGCTGGCGAATGTTTCCCATGCCGCCACAGTCTGGAATGCCACCGGCGCGAGTCCCGCGGATTGGAACGTGGCCGCGAACTGGACGGCCGGGGTTCCGGTGGCGGTCGCTCCCAGTGAAACCAAGGCGGTGTTCAGCCTGAGCAACCGGGCGGAATGCGAAGTGACCGCCGCGCAGTCGTTAGGCCAACTGGTGCAGGGCGACAACGGGCCGGGCGGAGTGATCCGGATCCGCAATGGCGGCAGCCTGAGTTCGGGAAACAACTGGACGGCCATCGGCTACAACCGGCAGGCACACATGATCGTCGAGACCGGCGGCGTGCTGAATTGCGCGAGCCATTTGTGGATCGGTCATCTGTCGCCGGGAACGGGCACGCTCGATATCGACGGCGGCACCGTCAATGTGGCGGGTCAGCTCGGGCTCGGCTGGGATGGCGGCACCGGCGAGGTGAACATCACCAACGACGGCGTGTTGAATCTCGCACTATTCGACGGCAGCCAGGCCATCAGCGGCAATTCGGTGCTGGATATCGAAGAGGGGATGATGGTGATCCAAGGCGACCGGACGACCTCGGTGCGGGATTACATCGCGGCAGGCGGGATCACCGGATACGGGGGAACCGGCACGGTGGTCTGGGAATACAATGTCACCCACCCGGGCAAGACGACCGTTACGGCCATTTCCGGCCAGGTCGCGCCGGACTGGCGGGTGGCGACGACGATCCATCCGACCGACGACTGGGTGATCGCCCCGTTCGATGCCGCGGCGGATTTCGGCATCGTCGCGGATGGAGTGACGGATGTGACGGAGGAAATCCAGACCGCGCTGGTGATGATCGCCAACCTCGGCGGCGGCGCGCTGTTTCTACCGGCGGGCCACTACAAGGTGGCGGGCAACCTCTACATCCCGTCGGGTGTCACGCTGCGCGGCGACTGGCGCAAACCGGGTCCCGGCGAAGCGGTGTCCGGCACGGTGCTGATGGCCTACGCCGGCCGCGACGACGAAAATGCCACACCTTTCATCACCCTCAACAACAGCGCCGGAGTGAACGGCTTGTCGATCTGGTATCCGGAGCAATCGCCCGCCGACATCCGCCCGTATCCGCCCACCATCGGCAATGGCGGCGGCGCCACGGTCGAAAACGTGACCTTCGTCAATTCCTATTGGGGCTACACCAGCTTCGTGAATGGCACCACCGCCCGGCCCTTCCTGCGCAACCTCTGCGGGACGCCGCTCAAGCTCGGCATCGAGTTCGATTGCCTGGCCGACCTCGGGCGCGTCGAAACCGTCCACTTTTCGCCGGCTTACTGGGCCGCTTCCGGATTGCCCGGCTCGCCGGTCGCCAGTGAACACGCGGCGTGGATCTACGAAAACGGCACCGGCATGATCGTGCGCCGCATCGACTGGTCGTATTCCTGTTATGTCACCATCGAAGGATATGCCATCGGTCTCGCGTTGAGGCCGGGACGCCACGACGGCAAATTTCCGAACGGCCAGTCATACGGATTCAATCTGTTAGGATGCAAGACCGGCATTTACATCGAAGCCAGCGCTTATGCCGGCTATCAGTTCACCCGTTTCGAAATCAAGGATGCGGAAACCGGCGTCCATCTGTCGCCCGCCGCCGCGGAGGCGACGATGTTCCACAGTTGTGAGATCGAGGCGACGGGCGACGCGCTGCTCTGCGAGGGAGCCACCGCGCGGGTGCTGATGATGGCTTGTGATTTCCGGCAGGGAGCGCTGCGGATGGACCGCGGCTATCTGTCGGTCAGTCAT
>DATISV010000675.1:0-4155 GCA_035468505.1 Luteolibacter sp.
GGGCCGTCGATTTTTTCGAAATCCGTATACCATGCGGCCCAGAACAGGAAGGGATAGGTGTCCGCGGCCGTGTCGTCGTAATTCCAGAGCGCATTCGGATAGCGGCCGCTTCCCTTGTCATGCGAAAGATAGAGACCGGTCTTGGCGTCGCTTTTCGGGAGTGCGGCCTCGTGCAGCCAGCGCTGGACCTTGCTGAGCGTGTGGCTTGCGATGACGGCGGAACGGCGTGCCTCGGCGAGCGCCGGGGAGGGCTCACTGGCGGTGACAGGGAGGATGAGGGTGACCGTTAGAGTCAGTGGAATGACGATTCTTCCTATCGGGCAATAGCGGAGTTGCATGGTCGTCGATGGTCGGCAGTTCGGGGTGCTCACTTTGGGAAGAACTTGTTGAGAATGGCGGGATCGATTCCGTGCTTGGGCTTGAATGCGGGCGAGGCGATGTATTGCAGCAGACTGCAGAGCAGTTGGCGGGCTTCGGGTTTGTCTTGCAGGGCGGGCAGGTCGATGGCGCAGACGAGGAGCGAGCCCTTGCCGACACGGGTTTCGAAGATCAGGCCGAGTTTGTGGTAGCGGTCGAAGTTGTCGATCACCTGGAGGATGGGACGGTAATCGTGCGGGGTGTCATCGAGAATGACGGGTCGGGCGATCTTGACGAGATGCCACCATTGCCAGTTGCTGTGGGATTCGGTGGGAAATGCGGCAAAGGCAGGATGTTGCGGATCGCACAGGAAGCCCATGGTGCCTGGCGGCGGTGTCTCTCCTCGCTTGCGGTCGCCTTGGGCGAACATCGGCGACCAGTAATCGGTCATGAACGCGCCGGGAACACTGTGGGGAAGTTGTTCCAACCCGGGCAGCAGCAGGACGCGGCCGCCGTTGGCGAGATGGGTCCGGGTTTCGGCATTGTGTAGGTCGCGGGAAACGTGAACACCTTCGGGGACGGTGGTGTCGATCTCCGCCTGATAGACCCAGATCGGATAACGGTTCTGATAGGGACTTCCCTCAATGGCGAGGGTGACGGTGAGTTGTTGCGGGGCGGTGATGTTTGAAAGAGGAAAAACGAATCCGCCGATTTCCTTCGGGCCGCCGGTTGGGATGTGCATGCCGCCCATCAGATTTCCTTCGCCACCCAGCATCCTGCCCCCGGCATCGCTGATCGACCAACTGACCCGGGGTGAGAACAGATCGTTCGGCCCATGGTTGGCGATTGTCACTTTGGCGGCGAAGATTTCATCAGCGGTCCAGGTGTACTTTTCCATGCCGAGCAGCGGCACGGTTTTGCTGCAGAAGCCGCGCCACTCTTCCGGTTGGAGGATGCCCTTGTTGTCCATGAAGACATCCAACATCCCGACGGGTGCGGTGCCCTGGCCGGGGAAGTCCATGATGTCGAGGAGTTGGAAACCGCCGAATTCCGGCGTGCGCAGGGCGGCCTCGATTTCCTCGCGGTAGCAGATTGCGGCGAGCGCGCCGGAGGCCTTCACGAAATCGCCAGCCTGGTCGAGCATGCCGGCTGCTTCAAGGCGTTCGCGGAAGGTCTCGTAGTTCCGCGCACGCAGGACGCCGGTGTATTTGGCGATCTCGTCGAAGTCAGGCGAAACCTGATAGGCTCCGGTTTCGTGGCCGATCACAGGGACCGGGACGCCGGCGATGGACTCGCGGTAATCGACGAGCGTCGAGGGCGGCGCGTTCTCGACGTGGCCGGGCGGGTTGCGGTGGATATGGTAAGCCCCGCGCACCGGCTTGGCCATATTTTCGATTTTGGCGATCACCCAGAAATCGTCGTTTTCAGGCAACGTCGGTTCCCAGTGCATGTTGTTCGATCCTTGGGCGTGGAGGGCGCGGGGATTCGATTCCTTGAAATGGGCGACCAGTTCAGCCATGCCGTCGTTCATGCCGAGTTCGTTGCCGAGCGTGAACATGGTGAAGGACGGGCTGTTGCCGAAGCGACGGAAGATCCGTTCGCCCTCTCGTTTGGAATAATCGAACAGCGCGACCTCCGATTCGCTGCTGTTGACGTCGAGGAAATCATAATTGTGGATTGAGGAGTCCGCCTCATCGCCTGTTTTGAAAGCGCTGCGTTTGTTCGGCAGCTCGGCTTGCAGGTAGAAACCGATTTCATCGGCCATTTCGAAGGCTGCGGCGGGCGGGCACCAGGTGTGGAAGCGGATATGATTGAGCCCCCAGTCTTTCTGGATCTGGAGGATGCGTCGCCATGATACGCGGTCCATCGGCGCGTAGCCGGTGAGCGGGTAATTGGCGCAATCCACCCGGCCGCGCAGGAAGACCGGTCGGCCGTTGACAAGCAGGCGGTTGCCCTCGCGGGAGAAATCGCGCATCCCGAAGGTGACGGAGCGCTTGTCTTTGAACGGGCCGGCGGAGAGATTCAGATCGAGATCCAACAACGCGGGATGGAACTCGTCCCACAGCGGTACATTCGAACCGGGTTGATAGAGGAACTCGACGGCCGTCTCGCCGGCAGCGGCAATCTGCGCCTCATGGGTTTGCGTTGAAAAAGTTGCGGGAGTTTCCACATTACGGCTGGTGCAGTTGACCGTGAGCGTGCCGCTGGCGGGCTTCCCGGTGATGTTTCCGAGGGTGGCGACGACGCGCGCCTCGCGCTTGGCGGCATTTGGATAGACCTGCACGTCCTCCATCCACACCGGATCGGTGGCGTGCAATTCGATGCGACCGACGATGCCGTTCCAATTCGTCTGCGTGCGCTCGTCGATGGCATGCGCCGCGCCGACAGGCGGCAGCTTCAAGTTGTCGATCAGCAAGGTGAGCGTATGCTTGCCGGGCGAAACGGCCCGGGTGATGTCGAAGACGTGAGGCGCACTGAGCGAGTCATGCCATGAGATGAAGGTGTCGTTCACCCACAATCGGCTGTGTTTGGTGCGTTCGAGGAACAGCGTGACCCGTTTTCCCTTCCACGCCTCCGGAATGCTCACTTCGCGTTGATACCATGCCGCGCCTTTCCAATCCCATACGCGGGCCAGGCGGTCCACGGGACGATGGTCGGTGAGGATGCCCTTGTGGTTCTCATCGGTAGTGCCGGGCAGGCGGACGGTGTCGGCGAGGGGTTTGGAATACCAGTTTTCGGCGATGCCGGCATGGTTGGCATCAAGTTGGAAGCGCCATTCGCCTGCCAGGGAGAGGGTGTGGGTTTCGGCGGCCGCAGTGGCGGGGAGAATCATCGCTGCCAGCAAGGCCGGATGGAGGAAGCGCATGGACATGAATGGGTGGTTTGCCGCGATCTCACGACCGCGCCTACGGGAAGAGGAACGCAGGCTCGTTCGTGAGAACGAGGCGCTGGTGGATGTCATCGGGTGAATCGTCGTGGACTCCTATGGATTCCCGCAGTCAGAGGCTCTCCGATCGGATGCTTTTCGTTTCGCCATTCACGCGCAGCGTGACTTCGGCGGGCTGTTTCGAACGGATGCGGTAGTTCGTGACCTTGCCGTCCTTCCACTCGATGTCCACATGATGGGCGCCGCGTGCGCGCAGGCCGGTGACCTTGCCATGGGGCCAGGCGTCGGGCAGGGCGGGCAGCAGATGGATGGTGCCGCCGTGGCTTTGCAGCAGCATTTCGGCGACGGCGGCGGTGCCGCCGAAGTTGCCGTCGATTTGGAACGGCGGGTGGAGGCAGAAAAGGTTCCTGCCGCCTTTGACGATGAGCATGTTGAGCAGCTTGTGGGCGTGGTTGCCGTCGTGGAGGCGGGCCCAGAAGTTGGATTTCCATGCCATCGACCAGCCGGTGCTGGCGTCGCCGCGGCGTTCGAGCGTGACCTTGGCGGCCTGGGCGAGTTCGGGAGTGTTGAGGATGCCGATCTCGTCGTGCGGGTGGAGGCCGTAAAGGTTAGAGACGTGGCGGTGGGTGGGTTCCGCTTCGTCGTAGTCCTCGAGCCATTCCATGATCTGGCCGTGCTTGCCGATCCGGTTGGGTGGCAGTTTCCCGCGTGCATCGGCGAGTCGTTTGCGGAAATCGTCATCGGTGCCGAGGATTTCCGCGGCCTGGATGCAGTTGGAGAAAAGCTCGCGCAGCAGTTGGTTGTCGTGGGTGGGCCCCATGCAGATGCGGGCTTGTTTGCCATTGGGCATGATGAAGGTGTTTTCCGGCGAGTTCGACGGCGCGGTGACCAGCCAGCCGGTCTTCGGGTCG
>DATISV010000676.1:0-2146 GCA_035468505.1 Luteolibacter sp.
CGAAGCACTACGGCCTGCACCGCCACTTCACCGGCGGATCGTCGGTCGTGATGTTCGGCGGCGGCATGAAAAAAGGCCATGTCCACGGAGCCACCGCCGACGAACGTCCGCTCGTCGCCGTCAAGGATCCCGTCACCATCACCGATCTCCACGCCACGATTTTCACCGCCATGGGCATCAGCCCGAAGACCGTGTATGACATCGAGAAGCGCCCCTTCTACGCCACCGAGGACGGCAAGGGAAGGTCGGTGGACTCCTTGTTTGCCTGAACTCCTTGGAACAACCCCGTGGTTGCCAGTGGGATTCCGCACATTGTCCCACACCCGGATGATGCCATTGTTTCGCGCGGCCTCCTTTCATCCGGGAGAGTCACATCCGGCGCATGTGTGGCATCAACTGCCGCCGGATGAGGCGGCGATTCTGCCGTAAACCGTATCGGGATGGCTTTCGGCGAGTTTTTCCAAGGCCCGATCGATGCGGGCCTTGGCCCGTTCGTCATCGGCCCGGGCCGCCCGGCGCATGATCGACTTGTATTCGGATTCCGCCTTTTCCTCGGCGGCGATCCAGCCGGCACCCGAGTGCCCGGCCACGGCCTCGCGTGCGGCCACGCCGGGTGCCGAAGTTCCGAAGTCGCGCTCGATGCCGCGCAAGGCCCGGTAGGAGAGATAGCGGTATTCGCCCGCCTCTTCCTTCAGGATCTTCTTGTGGTGATCCACGGAAGCGTGCACGAGGTCGGCGATCCGTTTGCGGAAACGCGCGCTGTCATCACGCAGCGCGCCGCTGCCCGATAACTTCGAGGCCTCGCCCAGGGCGCTGAGAAACAGCCCGTTTTCAGCGAGCTTCACGGCCGCCTGGAATTCTCCGGACAACGGCGGGGCGAAGCTCATCAATGCGACGGCATCTTTCCGGATTTTCGGGCGGGTTTCCACACCGGCCAGGACGAAGCGCTTCGTGGGCTCGTTGCCGAAGTATCTGCCGGCCTTGCCGGTTTCGGCCACGCTGCCGTCCGGCGCGACCCACAGGTAATGATACAATTTGGTCTGACCTGTGGCCTGGCGGTAATAGGCGGCATTTTCGTCCACCGCGACCATCCAGTGGCGGAGTTCGGTCCGGCTTTCCAGATATCCGTGGGCGTCGCGGATGGATCCTCCATCGGTCTTGATGGCGATCAGGACCACGGTCGGATCGTCGCCATAGGCTTCGCCGAGCTGGCGGAAAAGACCGCCCGACCACGCGTTGCAAATGCCGCACCAGTCCTGGAAAAACACCATCATGACGGACTTGCCGCGCAATCTCTCCAACGAGGGCGATTCCTTGCCGGTGTCCCAAGTCAGCGAGTCGCCGAAGGGAGGCGCCTGTCTGGCGGCAAGCGGTAGCAGCATGCAGAGCGAGGCCGCGCATGAGATCGCGATTCGGGAGATGGAAATCAGCATGACGATGGAATTCATGACATTTTCCCAATCAGGGAGTCAAACGACTACTGCCGAGTGCTTCACTCATTCCCGCCCATCGCCCGCTCCAGCGCTTCGTCCATCGCCTTTTCCACCAGCCGCGCGGCGAGCGCTTCGGTGGCGGTGTCGAGGCGTTGCACGGCGGCTTTGAGCGGGTTGGCGGCTCCGGTGGCGAGCGCCTCCCTGACAGCCTTGGCGGCGGCTTCGATTTCGTCACGTTCGGCGTCGGTGGCGAGGCCTTGGGCGAGCACGGCATCGACGGCGGGCAGCAGCTCCTCCGCCTTGAGCCGGGCCTCGGTGAACACGCGCTCGGCCATGTCGGTGAAGGCGTGTTCCACCGATTCGGAGACCATGGTTTCCACCGCCTCGTCGTCCACGTTGACGGCGGCGTTGCCGAGTTTCACCACGGTGTCGCGCTTGGTGACGGTGTCGCGGGCGAGCACTTCGAGGATGCCGTTTTCATCGATCCTGAACTGCACGCCCACCCGCGCACGGCCTTTGGGTTGGGGATCGAAGTTGACTTCGAATCGGCCCAACTCCCAGTTGTCGCGGGCCATCTCGCGCTCGCCTTGCAACACACGCACGCGCATCGCGGTCTGGCCGTCGGCGGCGTTGGTGAACATCTCGCCGGCCTTGCAGGGGATGGTGGTGTTGCGCGGGATGAGCACGTTCATCAGCCCGCCGAAGGTCTCGAT
>DATISV010000677.1:0-2930 GCA_035468505.1 Luteolibacter sp.
CGGTTATGACATGTATTCCGAATACATGGCGCACTTCATCCGCGACGTGCGCAAGGACCTCGACGCGCCGGAGATGCCCTTCGTGATCGGCGTGCTGGGCGTGAACGGCCCGGTGGACACCTTTGACGGCCCGCGCTACAAGGGCATCTATCAGAACTTCCGCGACGCCCAGGCGGCACCCGCGAAGAAAGCCGGGTTCAAGGGCAACGTCGCCGCCGTGCTCACCGAAAAATTCTGGGATCACGAACTCGCCGCCGCGCGCGACAAGAAGGAACGGACCCCGGAGGAGGAGGAAATCGCCAAGGGCGCGTCCAACCAGGGATTCCACTACTACGGCGCCGCGAAAATCCTCGCCCCCATCGGCGAGGCCTTCGCCGACGCCCTGTGGCAGATGATGCGGAAGTAGCAGCCGCCTCCGCCATGGCGGTTGTTCGCGGCCGACGGCGGTCAATTCTCCCGGGAACCGCAGCTCTCAATGCGCAGCCAGCCAGTTCGGGCCGGTGCCGTGTTCGACTTCGACGGGGACGCCGTGCGGCAGCGGCAGGGCCTTGCGCATGAGATCGAGGATTTTCGGGATGAGTTCGTCCGCCTCGTTTTCCGCGAGGTCGAAGACGAGTTCGTCGTGGACCTGGAGCAGCATGCGGGTTTGGTACGATCCGCCTCGTAGCAGCGCATCGATGCGGATCATGGCGAGTTTGATCATGTCGGCGGCGGTGCCCTGGATCGGGGTGTTGATGGCGGCGCGCTCGGCGTTGCCGCGGATGTTCTGGTTGGCGGAATGGAGGTCGGGGAAATAGCGGCGGCGGCCCGACAGGGTTTCGACGTAGCCGTTTTCACGGGCTTCGGCGACGGTGAGTTCCATGAAGTCCTTGATGGCCGGATATTCGCGGAAGTAGGCCTCGATGATCGATGCGGCCTCGGTGCGCGGGATGCCGAGACGCTGGCTGAGTCCGAAGGCGGAAATGCCGTAGATGATGCCGAAGTTCACCATCTTGGCGGTGCGGCGCATGTCGGAGGTGACGTTTTCCGGTTCTACCACGAAGACCTTGGACGCGGTGACGGTGTGGATGTCGGTATGGTTGCGGAAGGCCTCGATCATGGTGGCGTCGTTGGCGAGCGAGGCCATGACGCGGAGTTCGATCTGCGAGTAATCGCAGCTCAACAGGCGGTGCCCCTTGCGCGGGACGAATGCCTTGCGGATGCGGCGGCCGGCTTCGGATCTGACAGGAATGTTCTGGAGGTTCGGATCGGACGAGGCGAGCCGGCCGGTGGCGGCGACGAGTTGGTGGAAATAGGTGTGGATGCGTCCGGTTTGCGGAATGATGTATTTCGGCAGCGAGTCGAGATAGGTGGACTTGAGTTTGCTGGCCTCGCGCCATGCAAGAATGTCGGAGATGATGGGGTGCCGGCCTTCGAGCGAGGCGAGTGTTTGCTCGTCGGTCTTGTATTGGCCGGTCTTGGTTTTCTTCGCCTTGTCTGCTAGATTCAACTCGTCAAAGAGGATTTCGCCGAGTTGTTTCGGCGAGGCGATGTTGAACGGGCGGCCGGCCTGGTCCTGGATCGACTTCGCGAGCTGGTCGATCTGCTGCTGGAGTTCGCCGCCGATCTCACTGAGCGCGGCGGGATCGATGGCGATGCCTTCCATTTCCATGCGGACGAGCACGGGCAGCAACGGGCCTTCGATCTCGCGGAGGATTTCCGCCTGACCGGATTCGTCGAGCTTGGGCCGGAGTTTGTCGGCGATCTGGAAGGTGACATCCGCGTCCTCGGCGGCGTATTCGGCGAGTTTTTCCAGCGGGATGGAGGTGACGTCAAGTTCCTTGGAGACTTTGGTTTTCTCGGCGAAATCGAAAAGGTCGTTCGAGGGTTCGACGGGTTGCGCGGACGAGGCCGTCACGAGGTCGTGCAGCTTGACGGGCGAGTAGTTGAGCAATGTCTCGGCGAGATAATCCATCGTGTGCCGGCGGTCGGGATGGACCAGCGCGTCGGCCAGCATGGTATCGAAAAACGGTCCCTCGACGGCGATGCCGTGGTTGAGCAGCACTGATAGATCGTATTTCAGGTTGTGGCCGATTTTTTCGGCGGGGGTGGAGAATATCGATTTCAAATCTGAAATTTGAGATTTCAAATCGGATATGGGCAGATACCAACCCTCGTAGGCTTTCCATGAGAAGGCGATGCCCAGCAACTTCGCGCCAAAGCGGTCGAGCGAGGTGGTTTCGATGTCGAAGCAGAAGGAGGATTGTTTTGCGAGTTCCGTGAAGAGCTGTTGTTGGAGTTCGGGAGTATCGGCGAGATGATAGGTGTGATCGACGTCACGAATGGTGAGGAAGGTTTCGAAGAGGGTGGGGGTGGTATTTTGCTCGCTTGAAGCCTCGGATGCGGGCGGGACGCCCACGCTCCCCCCAGCGAACAGCCGTTTTGTCAGCGAGCGGAACTCGAAATCGTTGAAGAGCGATTTCACCGCCTCGTCGTCGCGGGGTTCGAGGATCAGATCTTTCCATGTCACTTCCACGGGCGCGTCGGTGATGATGGTGGCGAGGTCCTTGGAGAGCAGCGCCTGGTCGCTGTGGGTCTCGACGAGTTCCTTTTGGCGGCCTTTCAGTTTTCCGGCGTTGGCGATGAGGTTTTCCACGCTGCCGAACTCGGCGATGAGTTTCTGGGCGGTCTTCGGTCCGATGCCGGGAATGCCCGGAATGTTGTCGGACGCATCGCCCATCAGTCCGAGCAGATCGACGATATGGTCGGGCTCGGCAACGCCCCAGATTTCGGGCAGTTTTTCCAAGGTGATGACCTCGTGATCGTTGCCCTTGCGGCCGGGTTTCCACATGAAGGTTTTCTGCGAGAGCAACTGTGCGAAATCCTTGTCGGTCGTGACCATGTAGGATTCGAAGCCGTCATTTTCGGCGCGTTTGACCAGTGTGCCGATG
>DATISV010000678.1:0-2388 GCA_035468505.1 Luteolibacter sp.
GAGCACGCCGAGCAGCATCATGAGCAGCGTGACGATCACCACGCAGGCGGCCACGCGCGGCACCACCAGCAGGTTCAGTCGCGAGAGCAGGAAGCGGAACCACAGGCCCGCGGCGATCAGCACGCTGAACATGAGAAGCCCGCGCGCCAGCGGGATTTCCAGCAGGGCCAGCGCAATGAGCACCGGCATGAAGGTGCCCAATGTGGCCACGCCCACGATGTTGCGCAAAACCACCACCACGAAGGCGCCCAGCGGGATGAGCACCACGTAGCGGAATACCGCGCGCTCCGAGAGCGGCAAACCGAGGATGGTGGAAACCAGCAGCGGCGACTCGCGCAGGTCCGCCAGCGTGGCCATCGGAATGCGTTCGCGCGCCACGGTGAACACCACCCGCGAGCCCTCGCCGCCGGTCACTTCCAGCAGCGGACCACCGCCGCGGTGCCAGACGAAGATTTCACGGCCGTCGAGCACCGAGCCGGGCTTCGCCGGATCGCGCACTTTCCAATACGCGCCGTCGCAATACTCGACTAGCGGCAGCGGCTGCTGGCTGCCGGTTTCCCGTTCGTCGAGCTTCACGCCGTAGGCGATGCGCGCCGGCACGCCCGCCATCTGTAGCAGGTCGATACCCATTTGGAAGATCGCGTTCGGGCCGTATTCGCGATCGTAGTGGCGCTTGAGCACCACGAATTCCTGCGAGGTGACATCGCCTTGGATCTGTTCGAAAATCGCGACGAAGAGCGAGTCCGGATCGTTGGTCAGGGAGGTGGCGCGCGTCACCATGGCCGTGGCCGCCTCCAGCAACTGGCCGGTGAAGCCCGGGTTGACCGCCTCGACGGCCGCGGCGGGCAGCGGCTCGCCGCCGCTTCTCATGCTCTCCGGAATGCGCAGCCGGTAATAGAGCGCCTGGCTGTCCTCGCGCTGGCTCGCCGACCACAGGGCGGCGTATTCGCCGATATTGCTCTCGTCGATGTTGTAATGATAGCCGAGCGATCCGGACTCCTGACCGGCGCGGTTTTCCACGGCGGTGGCCGGCAATGACAGGCGCGCCTTCACCGCACGGCCGGTGGCGAGGAAGGAAACGCGCGCCTCGATCTGCCAATCGTGCACCTGTTCGCCGCGCCAGAACGGGATGCCGAGCCGCAGCGTCTTGTAGGCCGCCACGCCGGAGCCCACGAGCAGCAGGGCGATCACCGCCACCGCCAGTTTCCACTTGTCACTCATATCGTTGGAAAACGCTGCCGCAATCAGCGGAAGATGTTCTTGTCCGCCAGATGCGTGCGGGCCGGGTCCACCCAGCCGAGGTCCTTGAGGCAGTTGCGGCCGATCAGCACCGGCGCGAGCATGTTGCTGCGGTTATTGAGCGTGAACTCGCCGCGCAGCTTGCGGTCGCCGAGTTGATAGGCAAGCCGGACCACTTCGCGCATTTCGGACTCGTCATTGGGCTCCTTGATCCTGGCCACGCGGACCAGCGGCGCCTCGATCCGCGTCCGCTTCGGCTCCTTGGCGCGCGGGTCGGAAACGATGAAGCGCACCCACTTCTTCCCGTCGCGTTCGTAGAGTTCCTTTTCCTCGGCGTGGATCGAGCTGGTGAGCGCGCCGGTATCGAGCTTGGCGAGCAGTTTCTCCTCCACGCCCTCCACCTGGATGTGCTCGCGCCAGCCGTAAACGCGGACCGGCTCGGGGTTCACGGGAATGGCCACAGCCACGGCGCTCTCGGCATCCTCCTGCGCGGCCGGATCCTCCGCCTGGCCGTTGCCGTTGGCGGGAGTTTCGGCGGGTTTGTCAGCGGATTTCTCCGCATCGGCGGCCTTTTCGGCGCTTGCCGGCGGCTCGGCGGGTTTATCCTCGGAAGTCTTCGTTTCAGCCAACGAGATGCCCGACAGGCATACTGCGAGGAATGGGAAAAGGATGATCGGTTTCAAGCTCACGCGGCCTCACTATCAGCATCCGTCCGCGCCGATTGCAACGGAAATCCCGGATCGATCCGCCTCCGGCAAAAGCGCGACCATTGCCATGCGTGACGGAGTCTGCTGGTCTCCGGAGATCATGCAGCCCGCTCCACCGGACGTTTCAGATTCCCTGATTGCGCCGGCACCCCCGACTCCACCGCCCCGAGGGGGACGGCTGGGCGTGGTCTCCGCCTTCGTCGGGCTGTTGGCGTTTTACGGACTGCTCTATTTGGGCAACACCGGTTTCACCAGCGAGGACAAGCTGTCGTGGCGGTGGTATCCGGTCGAACTCACGCTGCGTTATGCCGACCGCGAGATGGCGTATGCGCAAATGTCGCGCGAGTTCCCGCCGCCGTTGCGCATGCTGATCGCCTGGGATTATTGGCCCGGTGCCAAACCCGACGACTATGCGCGCGGCGCGCTTGAGGAATGCGCGTCT
>DATISV010000679.1:0-1629 GCA_035468505.1 Luteolibacter sp.
GCGATCGCCCGTGAATTCACCCAGAAGGAAACGGGCAAGACGCTGCAAGGCAAGGTGCTGGCGGTGAACAACGACGCTGGCACCGTCACGATGCGGCTCCAAGGCGGCCGCACTGTCACCTTCAAACACGAAGTTCTCGTCGAGGACGACGTCGATTTTCTCAATGAGTGGGGACGCAAGAACGCGCTGGCCAGCCGGGTCTCGATGTCCGCCACCCGCATTGCAGGTGAGCGGAGCAAGGAGAAAAGCGGTGAGATCTACGAATACCGTTCGGAAGAAAGCGGTTTCAGGATTTCCGTTCGCAACACCCATACCAGTGAGACCATCCCTGAAATTCCCGTCAAATGGCATCTGGTCGTCACCCGCTCCAATGGCAACACCGAGGTGATCAGCGGCTCGGAAACCCTCAAGTTTCTCAGCGCGGGTTCCACGCGCGACATCTACACCGATCTGGTCAAGCTCCGCACCTCCTGCAAATCGCTCAGCTCGTGCCCGAAATGCGTCGATCATGCCAAACAGTTCAAGGGCGAACGGCTTGAAGGCGTCCTGATCGAACTCACCGATGAAAACGGCGAAACGCTTCAGGAAGTGATCAGCCCCGACATGAGGGAGTCGCGGATCCGCGAGGCGATCGAGTCCCAGGGATCGAAGTGATTCCGGAGTGGCGCTTTGCAAGCGCCATGAATTCGCATCGGCGGCTTTCAAGCCGCCTTTGAATGTCGCCGACGACGGGCTGATAGAAAGAGGACTCATCGGCCACATCACGGCTTGACGCCCCGGGCTGGCCTCATGAGTCTCCGTGCATGGGTCCGCGCGTATCGTTTTACACACTAGGCCTGCTATGCGGCCTTGTCGCCGCCGGCGGGTGGTTCGCCTGGCTGGGCCAGAAGGATGAAAGCGGTGATGGCGGTGCCAGGGTGCTGCAAGTCGCCCACGGGCTGCCGGTTGCCCATCCGGTGCACCGCGGCCTCGAGGAAATGGCGCGGCTGGTGGAGGAGAAATCCGGCGGCCGGATGAAATTCCAGCTCTTCCACAGCGAGCAGCTCGGCACCGAGGTGGAATGCCTCGAAAAAGCCCAGGCCGGCACGCTCGCCATCACCAAGGTCAGCGCCGGCGTGGTCGGAAATTTCGTGCCGGTCTATCAGGCGTTCAGCCTGCCCTACCTGTTCCGCGACGAAGGCCACTTCTGGCGCGTGCTCGACGGCGAAATCGGCGATGCCATGCTCGAACGCCTCGCCACCCGGGCCGACGGCACGTCCAGCGGTCTTCACGGGCTGGCATGGTATGACTCCGGCAGCCGCAGTTTCTACACCAAGACCCCGGTGCGCGGTCCCGACGACCTGCGCGGTCTCAAGATCCGCACCATGAGCGATCCGGTGGCGATGGACATGGTGCAGGCGATGGGCGGCTCGCCCACCCCGATCGCCTGGGGAGAACTCTACACCGCGCTGCGACAGGGCACCGTCGACGGTGCGGAAAACAACCCGCCGAGCCTGCTCTCCAGCCGCCACTTCGAGATCTGCAAACACTTCATCCTCGATCACCACTCGCGCATTCCCGACGTGCTCGTGATGAGCGCCGCGGTCTGGCAGGATCTCAGCACCGAGGAGCGCGGCTGGATCACCGATG
>DATISV010000680.1:0-2386 GCA_035468505.1 Luteolibacter sp.
GCGCGAAGGGCTTCACCGAGCAGGCCATCCTCGCAAGCTGGATGTCCCAGGTGCTGGAGGCCTCCGGGGCCGAATGCGAGGTCCGCGGCAACATGGGATCCACCATCGTTTTCGACGCGCTCCGCCGCAACAGCCTCGACCTTTACATCGACTACACCGGCACCATCTGGACCACGGTGATGAACCGCGAGAAACCCGTCGGCCGCACCCGGATGTTCATCGAGGTGGCCCATCATCTGCTCGAAGAACACGGCATCCTCGCGCTCGGACGGCTCGGTTTCGAAAACAGCTACTGCCTCGCCATGCGCCGCGACCGCGCCGCGGAACTCGGCCTGCGCGGCATCGCCGACCTCCGCCCGCAGCTCGACCAGTTCGTGCTCGGCGGCGACCCGGAATTCTTCGGCCGCCCCGAGTGGACGCGCGTCCGCGATCTCTATCAGCTCGCACCGCTGCGCACCCGCGGCATGGATCCCACCTTCATGTATCAGGCGGTGAAGGACGGACAGGTCGATCTCATCGCCGGTTTCTCCACCGACGGGCGGATCAGCGCCTTCGATCTCGTCGTGCTTGACGACCCGCAGCAGGCCTTTCCGCCCTACGACGCGTTGATCCTGCTCAGCCCGCGGGCCGCCGAAGACATCCGCCTGATCCGGGCGCTCCGCCCGTTGCTCAACTCGGTGCATGTCGAACGCATGCGCCGCACCAACCAACTGGTGGACATCGGGAAAAAATCACCCGCCGCAGCCGCGGCCACCCTGCCCCGCGGCAAAGCCGCCGTGCCACCGCCAAACAAATGAACCGGCACCGGCCCTGGGGGGAGGGTGCGGTGCCGGCCGTTGTGACCACGTCTCGCGGCATCCGTTTTATTGTGGGGGGACCGGGGGGTGGGGGGCGGATGCCGGTCTCCGGGAAATCAGTTCACCGGGATGGCGTGGGTTTTGGGTTTGGCTTCCGGATTTTTCGGCAGGTGCACGGTGAGCACGCCGTCCTTGTATTCCGAAGTGATGTGCTCGGAGTCGGTTTCCTCCGGTAGCGTGAAAGTGCGTTCGAAGCGGCCGTAGGTCCGTTCCACGCGGTGGAACTTGGTGCCCTTGTCCTCTTTTTCCGCCTTGCGTTCGCCGCAGATCGAGAGCGTGCCGTCATCGACGTTCACCTGGATGTCTTCCTTCCTCACTTCAGGCAGCTCGGCCTTGACGAGGAATTCCTTGTCGTTTTCGCCGATGTCCACCGAGGGTGTCCAGTCGGCAAGCGTCATTGATTCCTCGGCATGGCCCGTCCAGCCCGTGAACGCGCGCTGCAGGTTGCGCATCATGTCGTCCATTTCACGGAGCATGTCCACGCGTTGCAGCGGACGAAACACATCATAGCCTTCCGTTTTGGAAAACGGTTTGAGTTTGGTGAGCATGTTCATGGTCTTCCCCTTTCTGGATGTGCGGGCGGGAGGCAATTCCCATCCGCGTCTGACGCACACAGAATGACATTTCCGCCATGGCTGTAAATTGGCGCTGCGAGAGATGATGTGTAGCGTGCCGGACTAGCGGGTTGTACGCGTGAGCGCGTGCGTTTGCACTTTGCTCCGCGGCGCCACGGCCTATCTTCCGCGCGTGGCGAAAATCCGCGTGCTCCCCGATATCCTCGCCAGCCAGGTGGCGGCGGGCGAGGTGGTCGAACGGCCCGCCTCGGTGGTCAAGGAACTGGTGGAAAACAGCATCGACGCCGGCGCGCGCGAGGTGCGGGTGGACGTGGACAAGGGCGGTAGCGCGTTGATCCGGGTGAGCGACGACGGCTGCGGCATGTCGCGCGAGGACGCAATGATGTCCTTGGAACGCCACGCCACCAGCAAGCTGCGCACCGCCGGCGATCTGGCGGCGATCCGCACGCTGGGATTCCGCGGCGAGGCGGTGCCGAGCATTGCCAGCGTTTCCCGTTTCCGCATGACCACCCGCGAGGCGGATGCGGTGGCGGGAACCGAAATCGTGGTGGATGGCGGAAAACTCCGCGACGTGCGCGACGCCGGTTGCGCGCCCGGCACGGTGATCGAGGCGCGGGCCTTGTTTTTCAATGTGCCCGCCCGGAGGAAATTTCTGCGCGCGGAGAGCACCGAGTCCGCGCACATCGAGCACCAACTGCGGCTCCACGCGCTGGCCACGCCGGGCGTCAGGTTCCGGCTGCGGCGCGACGAGCGGGAAATTTTCGACCTCCCCGCCGTGCCGCACGCACTCGACCGCGGGCGCCAAATGCTCGGCCACGAGCTTGGCCGCGAGCTGATCGCGCTGCCGCTCACCCACGGCCCCGGCGTGGCCGTCGAGGGGTTTGTGTTGCCGCCCTCGCACGCCCGCAAAGGCCGCCGCCACCAACACGATTTTCTCAACGGCCGACCGGTCGA
>DATISV010000681.1:0-4982 GCA_035468505.1 Luteolibacter sp.
CGACCCCTTGAGCGATGAGCGTAGTTTCAAGGGGCTGGTCTTCCGCTCCGGAGGCGGTGGCACGGAGCTGCCAGGCACCGGGAAGGTCCACGCGGAAGCGCCCGCTGTAGGCCCCCCAGGCGTTTTCCGACTTCTGCAGGGAAATCCTCTGGGTGCTGCCATCGGGGGAGGTGATATCCACGGCGACGGTGCTGGCTTGCAGCGGCGCACCATTGGGATCAAATGCATTGGCATTGAGAGTGACGGTACTGCCGGGTTCCGGACGCTCCGGCGAGAAAAAGAGGCGCACCCGTTGCCCTGCTGCCATGTTTCGCTGATAGGACATCCAGCGCGCGACCTGGCCCCAGAAGCGGTAATGATACAAATCCTCGACGCCGCGGCGCCAGCGCCAGGCGGAGTCGATGCCCATGAAGAGCACCTTGCCGCTGCCGGCGGGCTTGGTGACGAGCAGCGGGACGGGGCCGAACTTGTCGCGGCGGTTGCCGTGGACGGCGAGCACTTCGGTGCCGCCCTTGGCCTTGATGACGGGCGCGTGCCAGAAGAAACCCGGAAGCCGCCGCCAGATCTCGGGGTTTTCCTGCTCGTTGTCGCCGAGCATTGTGAGAAGCGAGCCGCGGCCCTCGCTGGTGAGGGTGAGCGGCGCGGCGATCGATTCGGAAAAGCCGTTGGGCTTGTTCTCGTCGAGGATGACCGGGATGAGGTCGGAGAGCTCGGTGTCTAACAGAGACATCTGGTTGCCCTGCGGTCCGGGCATGAAGATCACGCCGGACGCCTGGTTTTCAACGAGGCCGCGGATCAGCGCGCATTGCTCCTTGGTGAGCTGGTCTTCCTTCACGCCGACATCGCCGAGGAAAACGACGTCGTATTTCGCGAGGTCTTCGAGTTTTTCCGGGAAGGCGTCGATGTAATCGAGTCCGCCGCCCGTGCCGAGCTGCGGGTGGAACAGCAGGCATGAAAGCTCGACGCCGGGGTCGCGCGAGAGCGCATTGCGCAGGAAGCGGTATTCCCAGCGCGGCAGGCTTTCGATGACGAGCACGCGGATTTTCTCCGGCCGGCCGGCGATGGTGAACTTGCGCGAGTTGTTGGATGCGACCAGTTCGCCATCGGCCACCGGAATGGACAGTTCCAAGGTCGAGCTGCCCTCCTTGTCGATGCGCCACAGAATCGAGTCATAGGTTTCCTCGTTGGGCGGCAATATGATATCTTTCGACTGCTCGCGGCCGGCGTCGTCGCGGACGCGCACGATGGTGCGCACCTGGCGGTCGAGCGACGAGCGGATGGTGAAGGGAATCTGCATGTTCTCGCCGATGATGCCATAGGTCGGCGCGGAAACGGTTAGAAGATCGAGGTCCGGCAGGCGGGTCTGGCTGCCGACCGGGATAGCGAAAATCGGGACACCGCGCTGGCGGAGTTTCTGGGCGGCGACCACCGGCGGCTGGCCGATATTGTCGTCGCCATCGCTCATCAGCACGACGGCGCGGAGGTTTGTCTGGTTTTCGAGGAGTTGGGACAGCGGGGCTTCGATGTCGGTGGCGGAAAGCGCGGGGTTTTCCTCGTCCGGGCTCGCGAAGGAGAGGAATTCCACGTCGTTTTTCCCGTCGGATTCGAGCGGCTGCCAGAGGTCGGATTCGAGCGCCTGTTTGACCCAATCGGCGCGCGAGACGATGTCGGCGGAGTCGGCGAGCGCGGGTGGAAGTTCGGCATCGACGGTGGTCATCGACTTCGAGTCGTCCCACAGGATGGCGATGCGCGGCTTGGTGTCGGGATTGAGGATGGTGCGCCACTCGGGTTGCCAGAGCAGGACGACGACGACGGCGGCGGCAAGGAAGCGCAGGATTTCCAGCACGGCGGTGCGGCCGCGGTGGACACTTCGTTTCCAACTGACAAACGAGAGAACGCCCACGACAATCAACGCGGTGATGCCGAGCCAGAGCGTCAGGGGCGTGGGTGAGAGGTGGAGCACGGTGTTGAATACAGGAGAAGTAAAATGACTCAAGCGGCGGCCGGACGGACGACGGGTTCGTCGGAGGGCTTGCGCGGCAGGCAAAGCAGCGCCTCGGAGATCAAAAAGAACAGCGTGCCGATGAGAAAGGCGCGCCAGACGTCGCGGGAGAGTGTGGAATCGGTGGCTTGGCCGGCTTGATCGAGCAGCGTGTAGCCGGTGCCGTCGAGCACGGCGTCGAGCGTCTCGCGCGCGAGCACTTCCGGGCTGTCCTCGGCGGGCGGGCGGTTGATGGCGATGACGCGCTCGCCGAGCTGGTGGATGCCGGCCTCGAATTCGGTGTTGGCGGGATCGGGCGTGCCGTAATCGTCCACCCGGCGGCGGGTTTCCCCGGCGAGAAGGCGGGCGGCGGGCGAGCCGACGGTGGCGAGATGCGAGGCGTCGAAACGGTCGGCGGCGGTGGCGATGATGCGCTGCACCAGCGGCAACAGCACATCGGCATCGCCGAGGTTCGACCAGGTGTAGTCCGGAGTAGTTCCTAACAACCATGCGGTGCCGTGATCGAAAATCCGACGGATCAACGCGGGTTCGCCATCCTCCCAGCGGGCGAGTGGCGTCGCCTCGCCGAGCGGAATCTGCCGCCGGATCGCCTTGAGGCGGTCGCCGGCAACGGGGGTGCCGTCGATGCCATCGCGAAGCGGGCCGTCGGCTCGGTTCCAATCGCCGAGGATGAAGAATTTTCCTGCTGGCGCGTCGGCGGGATCGGACCAAGTGATGTCGAAGAATGGCGTGGTGGAGGCGGTGCCGGGTGGCAGGAAAAGCACATGCCCGCCCGAGGTGAGGTATTCCTGCAATTTCCCGGCCATCTCCCCTTCCGGGAATGGCGCGGCCCAGAGGATGGCGGCGAGATCCGGAGTGATCGAGGCGCCGGCCGCGGTGGGATCGACGCGTCGGGTCTCATAGCCGTCATAGCCGGGCGGTGCCGCCGCCAGCGCGAGGTAATCCGCGCTTTCGCCCTGCGGCGCGACGATGAGCGACTTGGCGGCGCGCGCCGGGCCGAAGGCGAAGAACGCCACGTTGTCGCGCGGATTGCCATCGGCGGGGATCGAGACCCAGCCGTTCCCGCTTTCGGTATCCGGCGGCAGCGGGATGCGTTTTTGGAAACGCAGCGACTGGCCGGGGACGGTCAGGCTGTCGGTGGTGGTGCCGCCGTTGATGCGGGTGGTGAGCGGAATGGTGGAGGTGCCACGGGCCTCGCCGGAACGCTGGATTTCCAGATCGAGCAGCAACTCGCCGCCCATTCGTCGGGACGAGAGCAGGCTGACCGATGCATTCGCGGCGGTGGGGCCGGTAATGGAAAGCACGCGCAGGGCCGGTTTTTGCGGCAAGGCGAGCAAGGCCGCGCGCGCCGAGTGCCAGCGTTCGTCTTCGGGACGCCAACTCGCGCGCTGGAGATCCGAGACGAGCCAGACTTCCGAGCGCCCCTGCGTCTCTGTTAGGAACTCGGCGGCACGGGCGAGCATGGCGGAAAAATCCGCGCCGCTGTCGGTGGCGGCGGTGGCGGACAGCTCGGTGAGCACGTCGGGCGAGGGAATTTCCTGGGGATTGCCGCTGGCGCTGTCGATGAGCACCAGCCGCGCGGGATTGAGATCGCCGATGGCGTCCCGCACTTTTTCCAACACGATCTGGCGGCGCGATTCGAGTCCGTCGCCGGGGCGGATTTCCATCGAGGCCGAGCGGTCGAGCAGCAGGACCAAGGTATCGATGGATCCCCCGCCCCAGCCGGTGAGGCCGGAAATGACCGGGCGGGCGGCGGCCAGCGCGAGCGCCACGATGGCGAGCGTGCGGCAGGTCAGAATGAGGATGTGGCGGAGCTTTTTCTTGCCGCGGGATTCGCGCGTCGCCTTGAGCAGGAAGCGCATCGCCGCCCACTGGATCGTCTTGTGGCGACGGCGGTTGATCAGGTGGATCGCCACCGGCACCGAGGCGGCGGCGAGGAACCAGAGCAGGAGTGGGGAGAGGAAAAGCATCAGTGCTTTGACTTCGGAAGTCTCGCCGTAAGAAAATCGCGCAGCAGCGGTTCCAGCGGCGTGTCGGTGGTGACGAGTTGATAATCCGCGGAGGCGTCGTGGCACTTGGCGCGCACGGCGGTCAGGAATTCGCGCAGCGAGGACTTGTATTCCTCGGCGATGAGCGTGGGTTCGGCCACCAGCGAGGTGCCGTCCTCGAGGTCCACGAAGCGGTGCGGGCGGTCGAACTCGAAACCGATCTCCAGCGGGTCCATCAAATGAAACACGGAGATATCATGTTTGCGGTAGCGCAGGTGCTGCAGGGCGTCGCCGAGTGCGACGGGATCGGTGAAGAGGTCGGAGAGGATCACCACGAACGCGCGCTGGCCGATCTTCTCGGCGATGGTGTGCAGGGCGTCGAGCAGGCCGGTCTCGCCGGACGGCTCGAGTTGTGCGAGGGTCGAGAAAAACCGTTCGAGGTGCGCGGCGCGGCGGCTGGGCGGGACTTCGAGGTGCAACTTGTCGGTGCAGATCGAAAGCCCGGCGGCGTCGCCCTGGTTGACCAACAGATATGCCAGCGACGCGGCGATGCGGCGGGCATACTGGATTTTCGATTCGCCCTTGCCGGCGAAAGCCATCGAGCCGGAAGCGTCCACCACGAAGTAGGCGCGCAGATTGGTGTCGGCCTCGAATTCCTTGATATAAAACCGGTCCGACCGCGCGAACGCCTTCCAATCGAGCCGCCGCGTGTCGTCGCCAGGGACATATTTACGGTATTCCGCGAACTCGACCGACGACCCGCGGTGGGGCGAGCGGTGCTTGCCGGCCACGTTGCCCATCATCGGCACGCGCGACTCGATCGGGAGCGAGCCGAGGCGGGAGAGGAGTGAATTGTCGAGGAAGTCGTGCACGCGAAGGAGAATCCAGAGTCCAGAGACCAGAATCCAGAGAAGGTTCAGGGGCTGGTCACGAGCCTTTCGATGAGGGAGCCGAGCATCTTGGATATTTCGCGGGTTTCTTCGATCATTTCG
>DATISV010000682.1:0-1904 GCA_035468505.1 Luteolibacter sp.
ATTCTCCGGATGATAGTTGTCGCCCGGCCCGTAGAGATTGGTCGGCATCGCGCTGTGATAAAGCAGGCCGTGCTGGGCGCGGTAATGCTGACATAGCTTGAGGCCTGCGATCTTGGCGATGGCATAGGCTTCGTTGGTGGGCTCCAGCGGGCTGGTAAGGAGGCAATCCTCGGGCATCGGCTGCGGCGCGAGTTTCGGATAGATGCAGGACGAGCCGAGGAACAGCAAACGTCCGACGCCCGCGCGGCGGCTGCCTTCGATCAGGTTCGCGGCGATGGCGAGGTTCTCGTAGATGAAATCGGCGGGGTAGGTGGAATTGGCGTGGATGCCGCCGACTTTGGCCGCGGCGATGATCACCGAGTCCGGTTTTTCCGCGGCCAGATAATCGAACACCGCGTGCTGGTCGCAGAGGTCGAGTTCGGAGCGGGTGGCGGTGAGGATGTCATAACCACCGCGGCGCGCGGCTTCGCGGACGAGGGCGGAGCCGACCATGCCGCGGTGGCCGGAGATGAAGAGACGGTTCATGGGGTAAATGCTGAAATGCTGAAATGTTGAGAAACTGAAATTGCGCAAAGCCAATTCAAGGCCCGAAGGCTCTTGTCTCAGCGTTTCAGTATTTCAGCTTCTCAGCTTTTACTTCCTGCCACGCTGCCGCCCGTGGTCGCTCTAACCGTGGAAGGAAAGAAACCATGTCGGGGTGGGTTCGGGTGGATGGGTTCGCCGCGTGACTGGCGGCGTGGTGTCAGGGCAGAGGTTTGCGCGGCAGCAGGATCGAAAAGAGGTCCACATCGATGGCCTGCGGCTGGCCGAGGAATTCGAGCAGGATTTTCACCCGCTCGGCCGCAGGGGCGACCGAGACGATGGTGCCGCGCATGCCTTGGAGCGGGCCGTGGGCGATTTCCACTTCGTCGCCGATCTGGATGATGGGAGCGACCGAGAGCAGTTCATCCTCGCCCTCGGGGCGGTTACGGATTTCGCGGCGCAGTGATTCGACGAATGATTGGGGCACTGGCGGGACTTCCGATCCGAAGCGCACCAAGCCGCGCACGCCTTGGCAGAAAGTGACGGCGCGCTCCATTTCAGAAAGATTGAAGCGGGCTAGCAGATAGCCGGGGAAGAGCGGCTCGACCCACCAGATTTTGCCGCGGCGGGTGGCCTTGCGGTAGCGCAGGCGCGGACAGAACACCTCGACGGTCTCCAGTTCCCGCAGGTGGCCCGCGGCGATGTGTTCGCGCTTGGTCTGCGTCCGGACGCAATACCAGTGATGGCTGTCTGATTGGGAATCCGGGGTCATTGGCCTAACAGTTTCTGCAGGATCGGCAGCACGCGTCCGCCGCTGCGCATCCATTGTTCGAGCCGCTCGACGCGCTCGCTGACGAAGCGCCGGCGCTCCGTGTCCTCGACATCGCCGGCAGTGGCGGCGAGCTGGCGGATCTTGCTCCTGCCGCTTTCCAGATGGGGGCGGATCTGCTCGCGGATGAAACCGCCGACGAGGCGCTTCAATTCGACGGCCGGTTCGTAATAGGTGCGGCGCTCGCCATTGCCGTTGCCAGAGGCCTCACGCACCGCGCCAAGACTGCGCAGCGTGCGCAAACCCTGGCTGGCGGAACCCTTGCTGATGCCGAGACGGCGGACCAAGTCGTCGAGCGAGAGTGGTTCCCTGGAAACGAAAAGCAGGCCGTAGATTTCGCCGATCGAGCGCGGCAGGCCGAGCACCTTCACGCCGTCCACGAAAAACCCCACCACTTGGCGTTCCAAGGGGTCCAGCTCGTCGCGAATCTCCTCGGCTGCCGGTTCCATGCGGCCCACAAACTAGCGGCCGGGCCGCTTTGTTCAATTCCAAATGAACTTTTTGCGCCGGCCGAAACTTCGGGTTGCGACGCCGGCGATTTGAAACCAGCATT
>DATISV010000683.1:0-2220 GCA_035468505.1 Luteolibacter sp.
AGCGCAGACTACTCGTCGCCCGACGCTCGGGAAGGCCCATCGCCACCTGCACGTGCGAGGGCTTTTGTTTCCCCGTCATGCAAGCGGAACCGGCCGAACACGCCACTCCGGCCTCGTCCAGCAGGATCAGCAGCCCGGCGGCGTCGCAGCCGTCGAATGAAAGATGACTTGTATTCGGCAGGCGGTGTTCCCGGTCCCCGTTCACCGTGACGCCGGAAAGCCCGTCCGTGACTGCGCGCTCGAACTCGTCGCGCCACTCGGCCAGTTGGCGGTCACCGCCCTGCTCCAGCCAGCGCATGGCCAGTTCCGCCGCCATGCCCATCCCCACGATGCCCGCCACGTTTTCCGTCCCGCTGCGCCGGCCGGACTCCTGACCACCGCCGCGCAACATCGGCTCGAAGCGCAGGCCCTTGCGGATGTAGAGCGCGCCCACGCCCTTCGGCCCGTGGAACTTGTGCGCGGAAACCGACAGCAAATCCACGCCCGAGGCCCGCACATCCAGCGGGATCTTCCCCGCCGCCTGCACCGCGTCCGTGTGGACCGGCAGGCCGCGCCCGCGCGCCAGTTCCACCACCTCGTCCAACGCCTGGATCACACCCGTCTCATTGTTCGCCGTCATGATCGAAACGAATCCCGCCCCGTCCAACGCCGCCGCATATTCCTCCAGCGCAAGCCGCCCACCCGCATCCACCCCCACCCGCCGCGTCCCGCGCGCGAATGGTTCCACGCAGCGCAGCACCGCGCTGTGCTCGATCGCCGAAACCACCGCCGGACCCTCTGCGCACAAGATGTCGAGCGACTTCAGCGCCGCGTTGATGCTCTCGGTGCCGCAGCCGGTGAACACGATCTCCGCCGGCTCCGCACCCAGCAAGGCCGCGACCTGCCCGCGCGCCCGGTCGATCGCCGCCCGCGCCCGTTTTCCCTCCGCATGCGCCGCCGACGGGTTCGCATAGTGCTCCGAAAGCCACGGCAGCATCGCCTCCAGCACCTCCGGCGGCACCGGCGTCGTCGCGTTCGCATCCGCGTAAATCATGCCCGCAACATCCCCCCACGCCACGCCACGCGCAATCCGGAAAACCGGTCACAGCCGCCACCGCGCCGCCGCTTCCGCCGCCAGTTGCGAAGCATGACGCCACGCCGCGTCGCCCCATGTGGCCGCATGTCGCAGCCACTCGCGACCGAACTCGCGGCTGTCTTGCAGGGGCGCTTCAGAGGCCGTGCAGAACAGCGCCACCAGCACCAGCACGTTGGCCAGATAGATGATCACCAGCGAGAGGAAGGTGCCGTTCTGTTTCAAGTCCGGCTGGTCGCGCGGAATCATCCACAGCGTCCACGCCATGTGGAAGGTCCAGGTCACGCCCATCAGCGCGTAAAACGCCAGATCCCAGCCCGCACCCGGCGCGAAGGCCAGCCGCAGCGCGATGTAAACCACCGCGCACACCACCGACCAGAACGGCACGAAGTAGGGCGACAGCGCGATCACCAGGTTCGTCTTGTTCGTGGTGATGTATCCGCCCTCCGTGCTCACGTGGATGTCGGTCACCTTGCCGCGGAAACACAACACGAAGGCGGCATGGGTCAGTTCGTGTCCCAGCACATAGAGATACAGGAAAAAAGACTTCAGCAGCCCGGACCAGAACCAGCCGACCATCGACAGCACTCCCAGCGCGAAATACCAGAACTCCGGCGTCTGCCAGAAACCGCGCTCGACCGTCGCATGCGAGAATCGCGACAGGAACGTCCACGTCGTCACCCAGCACAAGGGCAGCAGCAACATCGCGATCAACCAGCGCAGCGGACGCTTCAACCAGTCGCCATGGCCGCGCTCGCCGTCCTCCGCCGCCATCGCGATCGCCGCGTGCACCGACTGCATCCCGCGCCGGCCGCTCCGCCGGTTCGCCTGCTCGTGCGCCCGACGGTTCGCCCGCGAGATCACCTCGGAAAACGTAGCACGCCCGGCAACGCGCCGGGTCGCCCGCCGCGCCGTGGGTTTCTTTTTCACGCCAGTCCGCCTCGCCATGGGATCAAGTGCCCCCGAGTTTATTAGGCGATCTTAACAAATCAAGCCGATCCTCCGCCATCCGGACCGCTGACGGAAAAATGTCTCACCTGAGACATTTTTTCCGTAAGCATGCATTGCGCCAGTGGTTTACGGATCTCAATCCGTTCATACTGTATCGAATCCCAACGGGATTCCGAACCCCAGCCCAGGGTTGGCAC
>DATISV010000684.1:0-2768 GCA_035468505.1 Luteolibacter sp.
TGAGACGAGGATTCCGCGGCCGCAGCGAACCGTTCTGGCGACCACACGCTGGAGCCTGGTGCGCCGTGCCGCCGCCGGAACCGCGGCGCTCGACGAGTGGATCGGTTCGTGTTGGTACCCGCTCTACACCTGGGCACGGCAACAGAACTGGTCGCCTGAGGACGCGGCGGACGCCGTCCAGGAATTCCTCGGGAAAATCTGCAATCGCAACCTGCTCGCCGATGCGGATCCCGCACGCGGCAGGTTCCGCGCATGGTTGCTGACCGGATTCTCCAACCACCTTTCCAACGCCGCCCGCAAAACCTCCTCCATCAAACGAGGCGGCCAGCACAACCAAAAGCACATCGACCTGCAAACTCTGGAGCAAATCTATCATCACGACATGGCTGCGGTCGTCGATCCGGCCCAGGCCTACACCCGCGCCTGGGCGATCACGCTGATGGATGAGGCGCTGCTGCGTCTGGAGGCCTATTTCAAGTCGCGTGACCGCAGCGATTTGTTCCATGCCCTGTTGCCTGCGCTGGAATCGCCGCTTCCGGATTCCTCGTATGAGGAATCCGCGGCCAGACTCGGCATGACCGGCCCCGCCCTGCGGCAGGCCGCGCTGCGTTTCCGCCAGCGCTACCGCCGTTTGCTGCTCGATGTGGCCGGCGAGCGCCTCGGCATCACCTGCCATGCCAGATTGCGCGAGGAACTGCGCGAATTGCTCGGCGGTTGAAATTCGCCTGTCACAAATCCGCGCCAATCGCGTTTATACTCATCGCATGCCAGATCAACCCGAGCGAACACGTCCACCCGCCCTTCAGGGGCTGGATCCGGACCTGTTGCTCGGAGTCCTGGACAACGACATCATGGATTCGCCGCCGCAAATCCCCGGCTGGCGGATCCTCGGCGTCGCCGGAACCGGCGGATCCGGCATCGTCTGGCGCGCGCGGCGCGAGGCGGACGACGCGGCAGCCGCCATCAAGATCGCACCGCCGGACGAACCCGATACCGTCGAGCGCATCGAGCGCGAAGCCACCTTCCTGCGCGAACTCCGCCACCCCCACGTCGTCCGCCTGTTAGACGCCGGCATGATCGACGACGGCCCCGAGGCGGGCGGACTTTTCATGGCCATGGAATTCATCGACGGCCCGTCGCTCCAGCACCGGATTCCGGAAAACGGCCTGCCGCCCGGGAAGGCGCTGGGTTATTTCCGCCAGATCGCGGAAGCCGTGGCTCACGCCCACGATTGCGGCATTCTCCATCGCGACCTGAAACCCGGCAATGTGCTCATCGCCCCCGATGGATCGGTGAAAGTGGCCGATTTCGGACTCGCGCGGCCGGTTTTCCGCCGCATCCACCAACTCTCGCTCACCCTCGCCGGTCTCGTCGCCGGCACCGCCGAATACCTGCCTCCCGAGGCATATCGCCGCGACTACGAACCGAGCCAGGGCGGCGATATTTTCGCGCTCGGGGTGATGCTCCATGAAATGCTCACCGGCACCCCGCCACGCGGCGCATGGAAACCGGCGTCGTCCCGCCGCGGCGTGGATTTGCGCATCGATGCCATCATCGCCCGCGCCATGGATGCCGACCCCGCGCGGCGCTGGCCGGACGCCCGCGCCATGCTGGCCGCGCTCGACCGCGTGCTCGCCAGCCCGCCACGCTATGCCGGCGCGCCGTTGTTCACCGTGCCGGTGAAACTGGCGGATTGCATCTGGACGGTGCTCGGCCTCATCGTCCTGCTCGCCGCCACCAGCAGCCTGCTGCGAACCAACGAATCGGGCATCAAACCGCCCATCGATCTGGTGGGTGATCACAGTCCGCTGATCGGCGGTTTCCTGTCGCTTTACGTGCTGTTGTTGGCGGCGGTCCCGCTTGGCATCTGGCAGTTTTTCCGGTTGTGGCGCTTCCGTGCGGTCCCGATGCGCGAGGCGCTTCCCGCGCCCTTTGGCATCGACCTCGGGCACAGCCGTCTGGCCGCCATCCTGGTCGCCATCTGCCAGTGGTTCTGCCTGTGGCTGCCTGTCCTGTTGCTGGTGAAGCTCTTTCTCGACTCCGGCATGCGCTGGCTGCAACAGCATGACCCGCCCTGGGTTCATGGTTTGGCCATCACCCGCAATGAGAGCATGTCCATCCTCAGCCCATGGAAACCCGTATTCACCAGCGAGAATCTGTGGCTTTGGGAAAGCATCGGACCACCCGGATATGCCCTGTCGCAACGCATCGACAGCATTTCATTCACGCCATTTTTCACGCCCCTGCTGATGTCGCTGGCCGGCACCCTGCTTGTCGCCTGCCTGGCCGCCACCCTGTGGATCGCCATCCGCCAATGGCACTACAGCGGCTACCGCTTCCTGCCACTGGCCGCCACCAGCGGCTCCCTCGCCATGACGGCGCTGATTTGCACCGCCGCCTGGCAGGCAAAACACGAATCCGTGCGCAGTAGAAATCCGGAAAACGACAAGTGGGTGGTCAACGCCCGCATGACCAGCCACATCCGCGATTTCGGCAAATTCGCGATCGGTGCCAGCCGCAATTTCATCTCGCCTGTGGCCGACGGCGGCTGGACCGCCCTCTATGCGGAGACCGTGGACTGGCGCGGCCAACCCGGCGTGGACCGCCGCGACATCCCCACCTTGCTGGCCGACTCACGATTGATGACGGATGTTGTTAGAGTGAGAGTGAGTCGCTATCAACAATCGTGGGATCCGGTCACCGGAGAGTTCACCATGCGCGTGCTGGCGGTGGAATCTTACGACGGCCTTGAAGGGACCGGCGTCTGC
>DATISV010000685.1:0-3012 GCA_035468505.1 Luteolibacter sp.
TGTGCAGGCGATCGGTGCGCTGGCGGATTTCGCCGGCACTCTGGGGTCCGCGCAGCAGCAGGACGGTCAGGACGGCGCGCTCGCCCGGCTGCATGCTCAGCACGTCCTGGAGGCAGTGTCCGAATTTCGGGGCGCGGCCGCCGAGGGTCTTTTCGACGAGGTATTTTTCCGAGAGTCCGCGGAGGGCTTCCGCAACCTCCTCACCCGTGAAGCGCGTGATGGGCTCGCGACTGGTCGTCTGGTTGCAGGCGAGCAGCAGTGAGTTATGCGTGAGCGGGTAGCTGTCGGGCGTGAGGATTTCCTTTTCCAACAGGCAGCCCAGAACCCGGGCTTCTTGAAAGGTGAGCTGGATTTCAGGGAAGTGCTGCATGGTTGCGCCGGAGAGTAAGGATGGAGCGCGCTGAACCAAGGCGTTTTCACCAAGGCTGCGCTTGATGCTTACTGCTGCCGCTTCAACGCGAGTTCCACGAGCTGTGTGGAAACCTTGCGGATCTCCTTCATGGATTCAGGAGTCGGCTCCTGGCCGTTCTCGAGATTCATCTTCTTGCTCAAACCTTCAAGCAGATCCCGCATGGCCGCATAATTCGGCCGGGCGGAGATTTTCGGTTCCAACCCGGTGATGCAATCCGAGTAGTATTCCGCGATATCCTGCCTCATCACCTTGCGGGCACGTTCGGGAGAAAATTGCTTGTCCACGGCCACTGAAGAAACTTCCAGCGCCCGGATCCAGCCGCCTAACGAAATCAAGTGGGCAAGATCCGCATCCTTGAGCGTGACCAATTCATCCTCCACATCCCTCTGGGTGGCGGACAACTCCATCTTCAGTTGAGGCACATCGCCGTTCTTCCCGCTCTCCAACAACCCCGCCGCGTGGCGATTGACCCGTTCCCCCACGCCCAGAGCCTTCCCATAACGGGTCAAATCACTCGCCACTTTTTCCACATCCTTCAACTGCCCGGCTTGGACCATGAGGAAGCCATCCGCGATGAGAAACCCCAATTCGATCGCGAGATCCGCCCGATCCAGGGACATCCGCGCCGGCATTTTCCGCTCCACCTCGGCGATGGGCAAGGGCATCAGAAACTGCAAGGTATCAAATATCTTGGAGATCGAAGGAGCGGTGAATCGGTTCACCGCAAGTTTCAGATGGATCTCATCATCGTCGAGCAAGTCGTTCGGGATCTCGCCATTGGGTCCGGCAGCATCCGCAGCCACTTCCGCCGGATCGGGCGCCCCTTCAATTATCAACGATTCATCCTCAGAAATCGCAGGCATGGCCAGGACGAACAGGGCGGCAAGACTCAACAGCTTCAATTTCATGCGCGGAGACTGCATCACTCCGACCGGATTGCGAGGAATTTGCCCTTCCCGGGATGCGCGGAAATTGCGTCGAAAGGGTCATCAAAAGGATCAGTCCCGAATGGCTCGGGATTAAGCACTTTTGCGATATCGCCCGCGGTGTTGGGTTTCGATCCTTTTCGACGCTTCGATGGATCGGGCCGTTGCCCAGACTGATACGAGGCGCGCTCATGGCGCTTGTTCTACTCTCCCACAAAATCGAACAGGTAAAGCACCGCGCCCGCGTGGCAGCTGTACCACCATTCACGTGCGGATTTCCTCAATCCCCCTCCAATCCCACATCCGGGATGTGGGTGAAGCTGATGCGCATCGGGGCCTGGTCGCGGTGGTCCTGGACGCCGCCGAAATAGACGACGCCGCGGCCGTAGCGGGCGCGGAGTTGGTCGATGGCGGTGTCGAGCCGGCGGTGTTTTTCGGCGTCGAAGGATGCCATGGTGTCGGCCACGGTTTGGAACAGGGAAGGAGTGTAATTGCCGTGTTCGCGGAGACGGGTGAGCGTGAGGGCCACTTGCAGCAATGGCGCGCGCGGCTCGGGGCGGTCGCGCCACAGTCTGTCCAACAGCCGCATCAACAGCAGGGTGGAGTCGGTTTCCGCGACGCGGGTTTCCGCCGCCCACGACGCTTCGCGCAGGAAGGCGAGCTGGATGGTGAGGCAGCCGGTGAGCAGTCCGTGCGAACGCAGCCGCTCGCAGGCCTTGTGCAGCAGCTTGCAAAGAATCGGCCATGCCTTGTCCGGCGCGCGGAGTTCCGGTGGCAGCACGTGGCTGTGGCCGATCGACTTGCGCGCGGTTTCCAGCTCGGGGATTTCATCGCCGCGCAACAGGTGCCACAAACGCTCGCCCATCACGCCGCCCCACACACCGCGCAGCACGCGCTTCGGGACGGCGCACAACTGCGCCACGCTGTGGATGCCGGCGGCATGCAGCCGCGTTTCCATGCTGCGGGCGATACCGTTCAAATCGCGCAGCGCCAGCGGATGCAGCACGTCCGGCAGATCGCGCGACTCGATGATGAACAAGCCGTCCGGCTTGCGCATCTTGCTGGCGGTCTTGGCGAGATACTTGTTAGATCCCGCGCCGATGCTCACCTTGATGAACGGCGAAACCTCGCGCGCCACGGTCTGCTTGATGCGGCGGCCGATCGCCTCGACCGTTTCCGGCTCGCGCAGGTTGTAGGGCAGCCAGGCCCACATTTCATCAATGCTTAGCACGGCCTCGACATGGATGCAGTCCTCGACCGCCTCGACCACGCGGTGATGGTGGCGGATGTATTCCGCCGGTTTGCTCTCGACGATGGCGATGCCGGGGCAGAGCAAGCGCGCCTCGCTGATGCGGGTGCCGGTTTTCACGCCGAAGGCCTTCGCCTCGTAGGACGCGGCGATGCAGCACGAACTCTCCGCCATCACCGGAGCCACGCCCACCGGTTTTCCGCGCAAGGCCGGATCAAGATGCTGCTCGACCGAGGCGAAATACGAATCGCAGTCGATGAACAAGGCCGTGAGCGGACGTTCCACGCCCCGATGGATGCACCGGGGAAATCTCCGGGTCAATTTTTATTGTTCTTTAGAACAGTTTCAGAAGGCTTGAATTCCGTGCAATAAACCGGCTTGGGATTGCCGGGGGGATCGCGTGCGTTACAGCCTTACAGCCTTAC
>DATISV010000686.1:0-2665 GCA_035468505.1 Luteolibacter sp.
AAATGCTGAGATTTCAGCGGTGACGAAGATTGGGCCGGGTCATGCCCGAGGCAAAGTCTTGTGTGAAGCATGCTTTCTTGAACAAATGCGCATGCGAACACTTTTTTAGTTGACGAACCGGCTCGTCAGGGATTTTTTGCGGACATGACTGCGACCATGACGCGTCGCGTAGAAGGGCTGCTCCCCACACGACTGTGTATGGGGGCTGACGGAGAAGGGGCGTTCGGGTTTCCTGCTGGGTTTGGAGTGGTTCGAGAATTGACTCGGCCCCGCCTCCCAGGGCCTCGCCCCTTCGGGGCACGTCGCGTTCGCTCCTGTCCAAAACACCTACAAGCCTTCAGTGTTTTTTCCGCTTGCGGCATGAATTGGAGGCCGGAAGGGAGGCGGCGAAGCTGTTTTTGGAAGATGGAGGCAAGGGGTTGATTGACGAGTGACGATTGTTGATTTTGGATTTTTGAATTGAAGAGCATTGGCAGCACAAGAACCGCGGATGGCGGCGGGTGATTCCTCCCAATCAAAAATCGACAAATCGGCCGAAGGCTTGTAGGCCGATTGGACAGGCAGGAACGTGCCGTGACCTGCAAGGGTGAGGAGCCGTGGGCGTCTCCGAATCAATCGTCACTCATCACTCGTTAAACAAATCAGTCGCGGGGGCTTTTACATTCGCTTTGCAGTCGCGTCCCGCCACAGGAGTGTGGTGCCTCCGAACCGGGCTCCGTGCCGGAGACGCTGCCGCCGGTGGTCGCACCGGCGGGGAGAGGGCCGGAAACCGGTGGGGATGCGCGCTTCTGTCACGATGGGTTCAAGCGCAAGGCGGCGGGTTTGTCAGGCAGGAAATCGGTAGGCGGGAAGCGGGAAGCGGGAGTTCGACGGGGGAAATCAGCGGGGTTTGCGGGGGCGGCCGCTGCGGATCTGGCTGAAGGGGACGAAGCCGAGGGCGCTGTAGAAGGGGGAATTGTCGCCGTAGTCGGGATGGCCGCGCACGCCATTGGCGAGGCGGATGAGATCCTTGGCGAGGGCGCGCTCGGTCTGGTCGCGCTGGAGACGCAGGGCGGAAAGCCGGGCGAGGGCGCTGGCGATTTCGCCGCGGATTTTTTCGGCTTCGCGTACTTTGGCCTCGAGTTGCTCGGGCCGCATGCCGGCGAACTCGGCACCGACGGCAAGGTGACGCCACCCGCGCAGGAAGTCACGGGCGCGGGCGAGGATGTGTTGATTCCGGAGCTTTTTCATGTGGCGCGGGTGGGATGGTTCGTCGGTGGATGGCGGCAGGATGCCGTGTCGAGGCGCTTGTGCGCGATGCGGAAATGGAAAAAATCCGGGCCGCTGGCTTCGGGACCGGATTTCCACTGCTCATGCGCGACGCACAAGCGCCCGAAATTCGATCCCGAAGCCAGCGGCCCGAATTTCCAGAGGCGATGTACGATGAATCAGCGGGCTAATTCCGGTCCCGAAGGAAGCGGATCGAATTTCCGCGACCTGAAATCCGGTCCGTCAGCGTCGGGCCCGGATTATCTCGAGTCTGACATGACGAAAATCGGCACTTTCCTCAGACATCCGGGGAGAGACACGGTGTCCGGGTTCGCGCGATGAGCATGCTTGTTCGCGCGCAGCGGGAAGATCAGCGTGAACTCAGACGCGCCACACTCTGGAGTCTCATCCTTGATGGAAAGCCGCATGACCCGCAGGCGATGATCCGTGTGGCTACTGGCGCAGGAACGGATTGTTTTCCTTTTCGTGGCCGATGGTGGTGGCGGGGCCGTGGCCGGGGAGGACGCGGGTGTCGGGCGGCAGGGCGAGCAGGTGGCGCGCGATGCCGTCCAAGAGCTCACGGCTGCTGCCGCCGGGAAGGTCGGTGCGGCCGATGGAGTCGGCGAACAGGGTGTCGCCGGAAAACACGAGTTGGTGATCCGCGAGATGGAAGATCACCGAATCGGTGGCATGTCCGGGGACATGGGCGAGTGCGATTTCTAGGCCGGCGAGTTTGAGCGGCCGGTCCATTTCAAACAGGGTGTCGATGGCATAGGGTTCGACCTGGATGGGCATGCCCCAGGCGCGGGCGGCGGATTCGAGCGTCAGTTCCTCGGAGTAGGGTGCGAAGGCGTGCAGCTTCACGCCTGCCTCCTGCAGCGCCGCGGCGTCGAGAACATGGTCGTAGTGCTGGTGGGTGAGCAGGGCGTCGGTGACCTGTTTGCCGTTTTGCTCGAGCCAGCCGCGGATGCCTTCGGGCGCGTCGATGAGGAAATTTCCGGCCGTGGTCTCGACGAGGTAGCCGTTGGTTTGCGTGAAGCCGCCGGTGTAGGAAGTGATGGTCATGGGGGTGGGTGTTGGAGCATGTCGCGTGAGACGCGGAAGCGGGCCGCGCAGCGCGGACACTGGATGCGGATGGTGTCGGCGTCCTCGAAGAGTTCGTCGAGGCGTTCGCGCCAGCCGCCGAGCACGGGCAGGATTTTCTCCAGCGTGCAGCCGCAGTGGAAACGGAATCGCCGGATTTCGAGCACGTTGGTTTCCTCGCGCGTTTCGATTTCCGCAACGGTCTCCTCGTCGAGTGCGGCGAGCCATTCCAGATCGCAATCCGGGTGCGCCGCCACCAGCGCGAAGACCTCGTCAACCAGCCGGAAGCCGCGGGCCGGGCGTTGTTCGGACTGGTCGTAGTATTGCGAGATCC
>DATISV010000687.1:0-11262 GCA_035468505.1 Luteolibacter sp.
TTCCGCACAGCAGCAGGGCCACCGCGAGCATCGACAGCGGATGGTTGAAAACGCCCTTCACCCAGAAGATCCGGATCAGCACCAGCGCCACCAGCGGCACGATCAGGAACACCACCGGCGCCCATGCGGTGCCGTTGCCGAAACCGAAGGCGACGCCCTGATTGTGCACGCGCACGAAATGAAACCAGCCCTCGATGATCGGGATATGATCGCCCGGCGCGTGCCACGGCGGGTCGAAGCGCGCGATCGTCCAGAACTTCGTGACCTGGTCGAGGACGTAAAGCGGGAGCGAGAGGAACAACAGCAGCTTGGGAAGAGTCATGCGCGGCGGTGCCGCGGAACCTGCAAGAGCGGGACCCGGCCCGCAAGCGCCAATGCGCCTCCGTGCCGGGCCCCTCTCCACCGCGGCGTTACACCGCCGGCTGCGGCAGCGGCGGCGGACGGCGGGCGAAGAAGGTCCGCCAGTCGGTGCGGGCGGTAAGGAACATCAGCAGCGCCAGCGTGGCTACGGAAAGCACCGTGAGCGTGATGCCGGTGAGCCCGTCGATGAAAAACGAGGCACTGAAGGCGATGAGGTAGGCGAGCTGCGCGGGCAGCGCGATGGCAAACATCGCCTTGCCGCCCACCGCCTTGAGATAGCCGCTCACCAGCAGCAGCGAGGTGATGGTGGCGATGGCGAAACTCATTGCGAGCGGCAAGAGGTCCACCAGATAGGCGAAGAGCAGGTGAAAGGCGAAGAATCCCGCCGAGACGAAGAACACGTGCATCGGATGCAGCGGGATGCCCTTCATCGCGCCCAACAGCAGCATCACCGTGACGAAAAACAACAGTGACACCGGCGCGAAGAACGCGATTCGCGCCGCGATCGGGCCGGCGTTGAGCAGCTTCGGCATGTCCATGCCGATCGCCTGCGCGGCGAGCACGTCCGGGTAGTCCCAGGCGAGCTGCCAACCGCCTTCCCCGGCGTCGCGGCGGCTGGCGGAGCCGGTGCCGACCGGGAAGTTGATCTCATGGAAATTGGTTTCCATCGCGAGTTGGAAACCGGAGATGCGGCGCTTGTCGGGGAAATCGTAGCGCCAGGTGTCGGTGCCGCGGGTGCCGTAGGCGGTGTGCAGCGTGATGCTGCCGGAAGCGGGAAGCTGCACCGCGCGCGTGACCACGCCGGAAGCCGCGGGAACGGCGCGCGACGCGTCGTCATCGCCGATCCGGAACTCGAATCCGCTCAGGCCGGAGGTGTCCGTGGGCAGAGGAAACGAAAGATAGAATGTTTGCGGAATTTTCGTGGGATTGGTGAAGACATAAATCCCTTCGAATGCGACATCATAGGTCCGGTGCCAGACCAGGCCGCGTTGCTTGGGATCGGAGTCGAGTTTCACCCGGATGTCCGAGGACGAAGGCAGCACCGCCGCACGCCCGCCAGGGGCGTTGGGTGTGTCGAACCACGCCTGCGGATGTTGCTGGGTGATGATCGGGCCCCAGACGTCGGCGACTTCGCCGCGCATGGTGCTGCCGGACTGCTGCGTGCGCACGGTGAGCGCCGCACCGAGGATGAACCAGCCGACCGCGGTGCAGCCGACGATGGCGAGGGAAGCGAGAAGATGGATGAGTTTCATGATGGTGAATGTGTGAGTTGTAGCGTCGGTCTATGACCGTCGGTTCTTTCTTCTTATCGGTTGAGGTTGGTGCGTTGATAGAACAACCGGGTTTCCGGGCGCTCGTCGCGGCAGAGGTTTTTACGGAGCGCGACCAGCGAGGGATTCCCGCCGGGGGACGGGACGCGCTTCAGGTTGCCGTGGGTCTCCGCCTGATAGATGGCGGGCAGTTCGATCTTCCATTCCAGCGCGTGAATGAAAAGCGGGGTGCGCGGCAGTTCGAGCGCGAGCGTGCCCTCGACCGGATCGAGCGGCTCGTCGGAGCGGGTGAACGCGCAACCGAGGCGTGACATGCCGTCGCGCGCCGGCAAGGTCACCTTGAGCCGGCCCTCGCCGAGATCGACGGGGGCGACCGGTTTTCCCTCCAATTCGCTGGACAACAATTTCATGCCGTCCGGCACCTCGAGCACCACACCGAGCGGTCCCTTGTGTTCGATGACAAGAACGCCGGTGGCGAGCATCGCGCCGTCGGGCTCGATCTTGATCAACCAATCGGCCAGTTTCACCACGCCCTCGTCGGTGGCGGCCACGGGAACCGGGGTGGCTGTCAGATCGATGGCGGCACCGGCTTCGAGTTGCCGGCAGGTCATGCCGCCCAGGGTTTCCGCCAGCGGCGCGGGCAGACCCTTTGGCGTAAGCGGGCCGCTCAAGCCATCCGCCGCGTAGTCGAGGAACGGCGAGGTGGCGATGATGAAGCGGGTGCGCGTGTCGTCATCCACGCCGGGCGCTTGCAGCCGCCAGGTGGTGTCGAGCGGACGCAGCGGCATGCGGTAGGTGATGGATAACTTGCGGTCGAGGATGCCGCGGGATTTCCAGGTCAGCGCCAAGGCGAGCGAGCGGTTTTCGCCGCGGATTTCCGTGTGCGAAACGAAGTCGTCGCCGGACACCTCGATCTCACGCGCGTCCGGCGGCATCGGCAGTCGCGCCTCGACGCCCGAGCCACCCGCCGCGGAGGCGCGGGTGATGATCTGATAGTATAACTCGCTTTCGGAGGGGACGACCAATGCCTGATGCTGCCAGGTCCAATCCGACGGCTCCGGCGGCAGAAGGGCCTCGCGCGTTTCCCGGTCGTCGAGCAGGCGCAGGGTCAGGGTATTGCCGTTCGCGGACAGCGGGCGGATCTGGCCGGAAGTGAGTGCCTCCTCTCGATTGCCGGCATTCAATGTCACCGACCGGCCTTCCGGCAGCTCGCCGGTTTCGAAGATCACCGACGGACAGGGCGGCAGGGTGATCGAGAAGCGTTCCGCAGCGACCAATGGCAGCAAGCGCAGCCGCAGCGTGCGCGCGCCGGCCTTGTCGTTGGCCAGGCAGAGTTGTTCGTTTTCCACGAGCAACACGTCCTTTTCCGAACTCTGGCTTTCAATCGCCACGTCGCCGCCGATCAGCGGCACCAGCGCCACCTGGTCGCCGAACGACAGCGTGCGGAAGGTGGCGTCAATGACAGGCTGCCCGTTCTCGATCGACAGCCGCAGCCGCGCCGACAACAACGCGGGCTCCGGCGGTTCCGGAGTGCCCGGCATTGCCGCGTCGAGCAGACGCCTGTGTTCACTGTAGGGAATGCGGACTTCCGCGTGGTCGAGCTGCTGGCCGGCGAGCGGCACGGTCAGCACCGCCAGCGCGCCGGCAAGTGTGGCATGGATGGTGGGCATGCGGGGATTTCCATCCGCACGCCGTGAGGGTTTGATGCCGGTATTGTGAAAATATGGTGAAAACACCAAACACCCGGAGCTTGGCGTTTTCCTTCGTGGTGTTAGAAATGCCGACGTGTTTGGATTCATCGCCACCCCGTGTTCCAGTTGCCACCGCGAGGCTTACCCGGTGTGGCGTGGCACTTTTTGCGGGCTGGCCCGCTGCCTCGGGCGCGAGTTCGGGAATCCGGCGCGGCTGCTGGTGAACCGCGACGCGGCCTTCATGGCCCTGCTCGGCATGAGCCTGGACCCGGCGGGGCCTCGTTGGCGGCAAGCCACCTGCTGCAATCCTTTCGCGCGTCCCTTTGCCGTGTCCGACGATCATCCCGCGGTGTTGCACGCGGCCGCCGTTTCGGTCTGCGGGCTGGCCGCGAAACTCGCGGACGACACTCAGGACGAGGGATTCGCCCGCCGCGGCATCGCACGGCTCGGCCGCCTGTTCACGACATCCGCCACCGACCGTGCGATCGCCATGCTCAACAGCACCGCGTTTCCCACCGCCCAAGTGATGGAGCGGCTGGACGGACAGGAAACCATCGAGTCGGCGGACCCGCTGCGCGCCGATGAGCCGACCGCGGCGGCCTATGGAACGATCACCGCCCACCTCGCCGAGCTGTTGGATATGCCATCGCGGCGTGACGCGCTGCACCGGACCGGCGCGGCGCTCGGCTCGCTGGTTTATTGGCGCGACGCGTGGACCGACCGCCGCGACGACGCGAAACGCGGGCGCTTCAATCCCTTCGCGGTGATGCATGCCGAAACCATCCGCCTGCGAATCGTTTCCTCATGGGAAGTTTTTAGCGCATCGCTCGGTTCATTGCAATTTCAACGCAATGCCGAACTGCTTGACGGAGTGCTCGCCACCACCGGCCGTCTGCGGGAGCCGTTCCTTCAACTCCGCTCCGAGGAAAAGGACAGGAGCGCGAGAAAAAGACGCCGCCGGATCGACAAAGGATCCGACAGGCCATGGTATGACTGCTGCGACTGTTGCCATTGTTGCGATTGCTCCACTCCGCGGAGCACGGGCAAGGGCGGCTGCTGCGATGCCTTGTTCGACTGCGGCCCGGGCGACAAGGGCTGCTGCGATTGCAATCCCTGCGACGGCTGCGACTGCTGCCCTTGCCATTGAACCGGCCGCTCGGCTTGACGGGAGCGGATCATCACAATATTGTGATGGCATGAAAACCGCGACAGTCAGGGATTTGCGTTACGATTTCCCCAAAATCGAGGCCTGGCTTGCCGGGGGTGAGGAAATTCTGATCACCAAGCACTCGAAACCGGTGGCGAGGATTTCAGGGCCGAATCCGATGCCGCCCGTGAAATTGCCGCCGCACCCGGATTACCGGGCAAGGCTCAAGCGGACTTGGGGCGACCGGGTGTTCACTCAAGAAGAGGTGGACGAAATGCGGGCCTTCGAAACCGGCGAGCCATGATCGCCTATCCGGACACCAGTTTTCTCTGCTCGGTATATCGCAAGCAGATCCACACGCCACGTGCGCTGGCCCACCGGGAAGCCATGACCGAGCCCCTTCATTTCACCAACCTGCTTGAATTCGAGTTCATTCAGGCCATTCGCCTGCAAGTCTGGCTGCATGCGGCGGATCGGAAAAAAGGCTATAGCGAGCGCGAGGCGGACCAGATGATCGCCGACTGGGAACGCGATGTGGCCACTGGACTGAACCTGCTGGTGCCTTGCGACATGGATGCGGTGCTCCGCCTCGCCCGGACCTTTTCACTGAAACACACCGGCGCGGGCGGCCACCGCACGCTCGATGTCCTGCACGTCGCCACCGCCGTGCATCTCGGCGCGGAGGAATTCCTTACCTTCGATGACAGGCAGCGTGCGCTCGCGGCACACGCCGGACTGCGGGTGCCGCTGTGAATTCAATCAGCCACCCAATTCGCTGCGGCTTGTTTGCATTGACCCTGCAAACCACCTGCAAGCATCCTGCCTCAGCCTGATAGAAACCAAGCCCCGCCCATGAAGCCGACCCTCGACTCCGTCATTTCCACCTTCGGCGCAACGGCGAAACAAAAACTCTCCAATCCCTCCTCCACCGGCGAACCCGAGGACCAACTCCGCTCACCCTTCGAGCAACTGATCAAGGACATGGCCGATCTCTCCGGCTTCCTGCCCTCCCACATCGCCGCCATCGGCGAAACTTCGCTGAGCGACCTGAAAACCCGCCCGGATTACTCGATCACCGTCCAAAACGCCCTCACCGGCTTCGTCGAACTCAAAGCCCCTGGAAAAGGCGCGATTACCTCCGCCGCACCTGTGATGACATCTGGGTGATCGACTGCTCGCCGGAAGGCCACCAACCGGAGGTGAACACCCGTATCTTCCAAGGCGTCCAGCAACCGGTCTGCATCGTGCTCGCCACTCGGCAACATCCAGCCCGACCACTGGCTCCCCGAATACACCACCGAACTCATCAACCTCCTCCGCATCCTCGCAAGCGATCTCATCTCCAAATCCGATCTGGCGGACGCTGGGGCTTTCGACGCCACCGGACCCGCGCCCGTCAGGACCAAATCCAGAGCCGACATCACGCCGGACTTGTTCGAACAGCCATGAACACCCATATCGCGATGCGTTCGAACATCGGAGTGCGGATGACGTCATTGGCGGATGGCGCGGCGGGATCGGCGTAGGCTGAGGCCTGGTGCCCGAGATCGTCCGCGAAGAGCGGCAGCCGCAAAGCGAAAAGCCATGGAATGATTTTCACGGAAAAGGATCCGCTCGCACGTCGTTGGTTCTTGCACGGCGTTTCCGGCCCGACACCGGCGCTTGAATTGACGGAACGCATCCCTATCTTTCCCCGCACACAGCCCATGAGCGATTTCGAAAGCAAAGTCCATGAAGCCCTCGCCAACCCGAAAAACCAAGGCGAGATCGCCGATGCGGATGCCGTCGGCACCGTCGGCTCGCCGGAGTGCGGCGACATGCTGCGGATGTGGCTCAAGTTCACCGAAAAGGACGGCAGGCGCGTGATCGACCGCGCGTCGTTCCAGGCCTTCGGCTGCCAGACGGCCATCGCCGTGGCCTCGATGGCCACCGAACTGCTGAAGGGCAAGACCGCCGAGGAGGCGAAACACCTCAGCGCGCAGGAACTCGCCGGCGACCTCGGCGCGTTGCCGCCGATGAAAATCCATTGCGGCCAGCTCGTCGAAGGCGCGCTGCGCAACGCGCTCGACTCATCCGCCACCACCACACCGGCACCCGATACGGCACCCACGCTCGCCACCGACATGGAGCGCAAAACCGCCGGGCGCATCCGCATCGTGCCGCTGGATTGAAACATTCATCATCTCCGGCACGTTCCGGTTCACCCGACATTCATGTTAGAGCTCAAGGAAGTCAGTTTCACCATCCGCAAGGATGGCGAGGAGATCCCGCTGGTGGACCGCGCCTCGTTCCGCGTGCCGAAGGGACATGTCATGGCCATCGTCGGGCCTTCCGGTTGTGGGAAAACCACCTTGCTGAAAACCATCGCCGGCTTGAATCCCGAGTCTGGCGGCGAGTTGTTCTGGGAAGGAAGAAACCTCTCCGAAGACGAGGACTTTTCTCCCACCGAGATTGGTTACGTGCCGCAGTTTTCCATCGCCTACGATCCACTCACCGTGGACGAATCCGTGGAAGCCGCCACGCGCTTGCGCGTGCGCTGCAAGGACACCGAGGAGCTCGACCGCCGCATCGACCGCGTGCTGGAGGAAACCGGTCTGACGGGAATCGCCGACCGCCAGGTGAAAGTGCTTTCCGGCGGACAAAAACGCCGGCTCGGCCTGGCGATGGAGTTGGTTTCCGATCCGAAAATCCTGCTTTGCGACGAAGTCACCTCCGGCCTCGATCCGCGTTCGGAACGCGAGATCGTCCATCTGCTGCACGACCTCTCGCGCAAGGATGGGCGCATCGTATTATCGGTGACCCACTCGTTGGCGCATCTTGAGTTATATGATTCGATTCTCGTGCTGCACGAGGGTCGCGTCGCGTTCCACGGCCCGCCGGCGAAGTTGACACATTACTTCTCCGTGCACGACACCGAGGAAGTCTATCCACGGCTCGCCACCCAGCCGTCGGAAAGCTGGCAGAACTCGTGGCGCAAGCACAGCGCGTCCTATCAGAAAATGCTCGATCACAACCGCGAGCGTTTGATCGCCAGCGGCGCGTTGATAGCGCCCGTGGAAAAACCGAGCGACGAGTCTACGCCCGCGGAATCCGAAGCCCCGCGGTTGCCCGGGTTTTTCAGCCAGTTTTTCACCTTGCTCTCACGGCGCTGCCGCATCTTCGCGCGGGACCGCGGCCAGGTCCTGCTGCAACTCGCCATCCTGCTCTGCTTCCCGATTCTCGTCACTTTGTTCAGCGACAAGGCATCGGGAAACATCAGCCGATATTCCGAAGTGCGGCCCACCGATGTATTCGTCGAAATCCAGGAACAACAACGCGTGAGATCGGACCAGGCGAAGGTCGGCTCCGCGGTTTCCGGGATTATCATGTTCCAGGTGGTGCTGCTCGCGCTGATGGGCTCGAACAACTCCGCCCGCGAGATCGCCGGCGAACGGCCGATCTATGAGAAGGAAAAATTCGGCGGCCTGCGTCCTTCCGCATATCTGTCATCCAAGATCGTGTTCCTCGCCTTTCTGGTTATCGCGCAATCGCTGTGGATGGCGTTTTTCGTCAACTTCTTCGGCGCGTTCCGCGGCAACTTCGCGCAGCACGCGATGTTCCTGCTGCTGGTGAACGCGGCGATGACCTCCACCTGCCTCGCCATTTCCTCATGGATGCGCACCGCCGAGCAGGGATCGCTGCTTTCGATTTATCTCGTGGGTTTCCAACTCCCGCTCTCCGGCGCGGTGCTGGCATTGCCCGAGAAAATCGAAGCGATCACCCGTCCGTTCATCGCCGCCTACTGGGCGTGGTCGGGATCGGTCGAGGCACTGCAATCGCAGGTTCACACCGCGGTGAAATCGGTCATCGATACCGGACTCTCCGGCCAGCAGTTGTGCTTTTACGCGCTCTGCGCCCATATAGGAGCCGCCGTCATCGCCGCATGGCTCGGAGCCTCGCGCCCGCAGTGGGATTGAGGGTCAAAACCCGATCAAGCTCACCAATTCGCCGTCGCTGAATTGGTCGAGATGATCCACGGCGGAGAGCAGGATTTCCGCTTCGGCGATTTCCTGGATTTCACTGAACGCCGCGGGTTCGGCCGCCGCGGTGTCGGGCGAGGAAGGCTCGTCGGGCAGCAAACCGGTGATGGCGATGGCCACGGCGGCGGACGCCGCGACAAGTCCCGCCAGGGGCGCGGGTGCAAGCAGGCGTTTCCACCACGGCTCCGGCACTCCTGCGAGTCGCGCCATGCGCACCGTTTCACTCGCGAAACGCGGGCTGGCGGTGGCGGGCGGCGAGGCATCGAGAAGTTTCCAGACGGTGTCGTTTTCGCAGGATTCGTCAGTGTGGTGTGGCTGGCGGTTCATGGCGGGAAATCGGATGGACGATGGAAAAACCCCGCCCGGCGGGAAAAGTTGCACGATGACTGGAACGAATTGCCATGAAGCGCATGAACAGCGCCCGGTTGACACGCGGCGGTTTGCCGGGCATTTTCAACCCAATGAAAATCACCGCATTGCTGCATGATTGTTCTGCCGAGGGCGAAAGTGGTTTTGCCGCGACATGCATCGAGTTTCCCGAAGCCAACGGCCAAGGCGAGACCGCCGAGGAATGTCTGGACGATCTGCGGGCGGCGGTGCGTGAGGTCCTCGAATACCGCAGGCAAACGGCCGCCGGATCGCTGGGCAAGGGTGAACGGCTCGAAATGTTGACGGCATGAGGCGGACCGAGTTGCTGGCGCACCTTTCCACACACGGATGCCGGCTGGAACGCGAGGGCGGCCGCCACTCGATCTGGATCAATCCCGCCACGGGCGAAATCCAAGCGGTTCCACGGCACCGGGAAATCAAGAAATTCATCGCGAGATCGATCTGCCGCAAGTTGTCCATACCGGAGCAGCCGGGAGCGTGAATCTGAGTCGGGATATCCATCACCCTGCGGCCGTCTGGCGGCGCTGGAGAAACAGGTCGATGCCGTCCACCAGTGCGAGCCAACTGGCTTCGATGATGTTTTCGGAGACGCCGACGGTGCCCCATGAGTTTTCGCCGTCGGTGGAAACGATGAGCACGCGGGTCTTGGCGGCGGTGGCGTCGTGGCCGTCGATGATGCGGACCTTGTAATCGACCAGCGAGACGCCGGCGATTTCCGGATAGAACGGGAGCAATGCCTTGCGCAACGCGAGGTCGAGCGCGTTCACGACGCCGTGGCCTTCGGCGACGGTGAGTTCCGGGGTGCCGTTGACGGAGAGTTTCACGGTCGCTTCGCAAACGGGCGGATGGCTGTCGCTGTACTTGCGGAAACTGGTGTGGTATTCCGTCAGGTCGAAGGGTTTCCGGTGGTCGCCGAGTTCGCGGCGGATGAGGAGTTCGAGCGTGCCGCCGGCGGCTTCGAACGAATAGCCTTCGTGTTCGAGTTCCTTGACGCGCTTGAGGATCGCCTTGGCTTCGTTGGAACCTTTTTCGAGCGGCAGGCCGAGCTGTTCGGCGCGCATGAGGATATTGTCCTGGCCGCTGAGTTCGGAAACGAGGATGTTCTGCTCGTTGCCGACGCTGGCGGGTTCGATGTGCTCGTAGCTGCGCGCGAGTTTTTTCACCGCGTTGACGTGCATGCCGCCCTTGTGCGCGAATGCGGTGCGACCAATGAACGGCGCGCGCGCGAAGTGCGGGTTGTTGGATACGTCGTCCACGAAATAGGACAATTCCCGCAGCCACTCCAAGTGCGGCACCACTTCGATGCCCATCTTGAGCTGAAGAATCGGGATCACGGAGGTGAGATTGCAGTTTCCGGTGCGCTCGCCGTAACCGTTGATGGTGCCCTGCACCTGGCTTGCACCGGCTTTCACCGCGGCGATGGCGTTGGCGACGCCGAGTTCGCAATCGTTGTGCGTGTGGATGCCGAAGGGCGTGTCCGGGATGCGCGCTTTCACCGCCATGCAGATTTGCATGACTTCGGACGGCAGCGTGCCGCCGTTGGTGTCGCACAACACCAGACAGGATGCGCCGCCTTCCGCCGCGGCTTCGAGCGTGGCGAGCGCGTGCTCGGGCGAGTCCTTGTAGCCGTCGAAAAAGTGCTCGGCATCATAAACCACCTCGCGGCCGTGCTTCACCAGGTGGGCCACCGTGTCGCGGATCATCGCGCGGTTTTCCTCCGGGGTGGTGCGCAGAACCTCGGTGACCTGCATTTCCCAGCTCTTGCCGAAAATGGTGACCACCGGCGTTTCGGCCTCCAACAACATGCGCACCTGCGCGTCGTCCTCCACCGCGGTGTCGGCGCGGCGGGTGGAACCGAACGCGGCGAGCTTGGCGTGCTTGAGGCCGAGTTTTTTCGCCTCTTGGAAAAACTCGACGTCCTTCGGGTTCGATCCCGGCCAACCGCCTTCGATGTAGTCGATTCCGAACTCGTCGAGCCGGCGGGCGATGCGGAGTTTGTCGAGGCCGGAAAGCTGGAAGCCCTCGCCCTGCGTGCCGTCGCGCAGGGTGGTGTCATAGATGAATACGGGTTTGTCGCTCATCGCGGGGCGCGGAGGCTAGCGCCCGCCGGGGCGGCGCGCAAGGCGGAAGCATGCGCGGCTTCGTAAGTGGCAAGCCGAACCGCGCCGTCCGTCTCATGGCGAATCCGGAATCGCGCAGTGATTGCTTCCGTGGCGGAATTGTTTTCGACGCCCGCCCGTGGCCGGCTAGACTCCCGCCATGGCGAAGGTGCTGGTGGGACTCTCGGGCGGCGTGGACAGCGCGGTGGCCGCAGCCTTGCTTGTCGAGCAAGGCCATGAGGTGGCCGCCGGCTACATGAAAAACTGGATCAACGATGAGGGCAT
>DATISV010000688.1:0-2982 GCA_035468505.1 Luteolibacter sp.
CCCCTGCATTTTTCCATGCCAACCCTGCAAATTTTGCAGGGTTTCCGCACATGTGACATTTCCGTCATCCACCGAGACTGGTCCGGCGTGTGGCGCGGGCAAGTTTTTCGGTTTGGCACATGGAGCTGTTCCTCATCGATGCGATTGGCCCGTTTTTCCGTGGTTACCGGCGCAAGCGGATCAACTGGTCGAAAATTCCCTTCGCTCATCTCGAGTCGGCGACACCCGCCGAGCGGGCGTTGATGCGTGACGAGCTGCGCCGCTTCGCGGACGGAGCGGCGGCGCAGGGATACAACGCGGTGACGCTCGACGATCTGACTCATCTGGCTCCGCATCCCTTGCACGATCCGGAGGTGGCGGAGCGCATCGCGCGGCTGCGGGAGGAGTTCAACGGTCACTTCGATCTGCTGCGCGGCGGGTGCGGGATGAAAATTTTCCTCACCAGCGATGTGCTGCCGGTCACCCCGGCGATCGAGCGGGCGCTCGGGGACGACCGCGACGCGTTCGACGATTATTACCGGCAATTGGTCGCCGGCATTCTCGACGATTTCCCGCAGCTCTCGGGGCTGGTTCTGCGGCTCGGCGAGTGCGACGGCCACGACGTGCGCGATCCGCTGCGCAGTCGCCTCCACCTGCGCGACCACCGCCATGCCAACCGCTTGCTGCGGCTTCTGCTTCCGGAGTTCGAACGACGCGGCCGCGAACTGATCCTGCGGACATGGACGGTCGGCGCCTATCCGATCGGCGACCTGATCTGGCACCGCGACACACTCGCCCGCACGCTCGACGGCCTCGACTCGCCGCGGCTTATCGTTTCGATGAAACACGGGGAAAGCGACTTCTTCCGCTACCTGCCGCTCAACTCCGCGTTCCATCGCATCAGTCAGCGAAAGCTCATCGAGTTCCAGGCCCGTCGCGAGTACGAGGGCGCGGGCGAGTTTCCGTCGTTTATCGGCTGGGACTGCGAACGCTTCGCGGAACAACTCGCCGGGGTCGAACACATGGCCGGCATCTCGATATGGTGCCAGACCGGCGGCTGGCACCGCTTCCGCCGCCGCGCGTTTCTGGAAAACGACGGCTCCGACATCTGGATCCGCCTCAACACCCGCGCCGCCACCGCCGTGTTCCGCGACAGTCTGCCAGCCGCTGCGGCAGTGGCCGGAATCGTCGGCGAATCCCGAGCCGCAGCCGCATGCGAGTTGTTGCGGCTGACCGAAAAGGTGATCCTTGATCTGTATTACATCGACGAATTCGCCCGCCAGAAATGGTTCTTCCGCCGTGTGCGCGTGCCGCCGCTGGTGCATGTGTTCTGGGATTCGCTGTTCATCAACGCCGGGGTGCGCGCGGCGATGCGCCGCTTCGTGAGCCGGCCGGCCGAGGCGATCCGGACCGGTGAGGAGGCGATGGAATGTTTCGAAAAAATCATCGCTCTCGCCCGCGAGAGCGGGCTGCCGGAGGACGACCTCCTGCCTTTCCGTGATTTCTGCCAGTTGCTGCTGCTGGCGCGGAGTTATTATCTTCTGCCGGATGGCGAAAGACTGTTAGACAGATTGCGAGAAGCGAAACGCGATTACAAGCGCCGCTGGCCGTCGGAATCGCGCCGCCGCTACCGCATCCGCATTTCCGACAAACCGCTGCCCGCCGGACCGGCCGCACTGGCCATCGCCACCCGCCTGCTGCTGCGCGCCCGCCGTGGCTACCGCCTGCTCGACCACCTGCTGCTGCTGCGCTTCGCGCCTTTCGCCTACCGCGTCTTCCGCCGCCGCGCGCCCAAGGCGCTGCCGAAATTCCTGCGGAAGTCCGCCATGGGCGTGGATGTGCTTTTCAAGTGAGGGGATTCGTAAGCCTTCCGCTCACTTCTTTTTCCGCAGGAATGGCGGGAGGTCGAGATCCTCGCCTTCGTAGACGTTCGGGCTTTCGCCCTCGAAGCGGCCGCGGGGTGTGGCATCGAGCGACAGTTCGCTCTGCGCGCCGCCGGTTTTGACGCCGAGTTTGAGCTTGGGCGCATCGCTATCCCGCTCCGCGGTTTTGGGAATCTGGGCCGATTCAGGTTCGGCTGTCTTGGGCCCGTTGGAGACGGTCCATGGGGTGGCACCCGGCGGGCGTTTCGGTGGCAGCGTGGAAAAGCCGGCGGCTTCGAGATCAGGTTCGTCGAGGTCCGGATCATCGTCGTCCCATGAATCAACCGCGTCATCATCGGCGACGGAGGCATCGACGGGCTTGGCGGCGGGGATTTTTTCCATTTCCTCCTCATCCTCGTGCGGCACCGCGACGAACTCCGCGACCATGACGGAGGGTTTGGTGCCGGATTCGGGCTTTGCGGACTCGGTGAAGCCGAAATTCCGGTCATCGTCGTTCTTGGAAGATGGCGCGGGTGAGGTCTCGGCGAAGGGCGCTTCATCGTCGAACAACGCGGGTGTGGCGGCCACCGCCGTGGATTGGGCGGGGGGAACTGGCGGCTTCGCAGGCTCGACTGGCGGGTTGGAGACCGGAGCGGCTGGCGGCGTCACGGCCACCGGCTTTTCCTCGACCGGCGCGGCTGCCGCGGCGGGCTTCGCCTCAACTACGGGAACCTTAGTAGCAGCGGCGGGGGTGAACCCCTGCGAGGGATTGAGCAGCGGGTTGTCGTCGTCGGACGCGCGGCTGAGCGAATCGCGCGGTGCCATCGCCAGCGTGTCTTCCGGCAGCGCGCTGATCAGCGTGATGGAAAGCGACTCGCCCATCGCCGGATCGATGGCCGCGCCGAAGAGGACGTGCGCTTTGTCCGGGACGTGCTTGCCGAGATTCTGCATGAGCAGTTCCACTTCGAAAAGCGTGAGGTCCTCGCCGCCGCAGAGGTGGACGATGACGGTTTGTGCGTCCTTGAGCAGCGAGCCTTGATCGAGCAGCGGGCTGGCGAGCGCGGCACGCAGCGCCTTGGCCGCACGGTCCTTGCCGCTGGCGATGCCGGAGCCGAACAGACAGCGCGAGCGGGTGGTGCGC
>DATISV010000689.1:0-3979 GCA_035468505.1 Luteolibacter sp.
AATCCTCCTCGGTCGCGGGAGTTGCATCGGGAAGAACCTCGCGGGTCCGCTCACAGCCGCGCAGCTCGACGCCCTTGGCGCGCAGGGCGGCGGCAGCCTGGGGAAGGAACTCCGCGGCGATGTCGCGGTGCACGAGCAGGGTCTCCAAGGCATTGCAAACCCCGGGCTTCTGTGTTTTTCCGTCAACTGCCAGGGCAGTGGCCATCGGAATATCCGCCGCCGAATCCACGAACAGGTGGCAGATGCCATCGTAATGCTTGATTACTGGCATCCGGGCCAGCGAGACCACGGTCTCGATCAGGCCTTTTCCGCCGCGCGGGATGATGAGGTCGAGCCACTGGTCCATGCCGGCCATGACCGCGACGCTTTCGCGGTCGGTGAACGGAATGAGTTTGATGGCGTGCTCGGGCGCGCCGGCTTTGCCGAGCGCCTTGGCGATGGCGACGTTAGAGTGGATGGCCTCGCTGCCGCCGCGGAGGATGGTGGCGTTGCCGGTCTTGAAGCAGAGGACGGCGGCGTCGGCGGTGACGTTCGGGCGGCTTTCGTAAATGATGCCGATGGTGCCGATGGGCACGCGGACCTGCTCGATTTCGATGCCGTTGGGGCGCGTCCACTTATCCAGCACCTGGCCGACCGGATCGGGCAGGTCGGCGACTTGGTCGATGCCCGCTGCCATCGCTTCGATGCGGGCCTCATCGAGTCGCAGCCGGTCGAGCATGGCGGAGGAGAGGCCTTTTTCGGTGCCGGTGGCGAGATCATTGGCGTTGGCTTCGAGCAGTTCGGGCGTGGCCTCGCGAATGGCGGCGGCCATGGCGCGCAGGATGGCGTTTTTTTCGTCGGCCGTGAGTTTGGCGAGCGCGTAGGCGGCGGCACGCGCCTGACGGCCCATTTGGTGGATGGTTTCCCGGATCTCGGACATGGTGGCAGGCGGATGGTATCCCGCGACGCTGCGGCATCAAGGGGCGATTGGCGCGTAAAATGTGCTCGTCACATCGCGGGCCGATGGCGGAAATTCGGCGCGTGATTCACCCCTCCGCCATCGTCTCGCCGCTTGCCAAGCTCGGAAACAACGTGCGCATCGGCCCGTTCTGCATGGTGGGCGCGAATGTCGAGCTGGGCGACGACTGCGTGCTGCACTCGCACGTGGTGATCGAGGGCCATGCGAAGATCGGCCGCGGCAACGAGTTTTTCCCGTTCGCGGCGATCGGCGGCAAGACGCAGGATTTGAAATACATCGGCGAGCCGACCTGGCTGGAGATCGGCGACCACAACGTGTTCCGTGAAAACACCACCGTGCACCGCGGCACGCACGAGAGCCTGCCGACGCGCATCGGTTCTCACAACCTGCTGCTGTGCTACGCGCACGTGGCGCACGACTGCCAGCTCGGCGACCACATCATCCTCTCGAACTCGGTGGGCATCGCCGGGCACATCGTCATCGAGGACCACGCGATCGTCTCCGGCTTCGCGGCCGCGCACCAGTTCTGCCGGATCGGCCGGCACTCCATCATCGGCGGCCTGTCGAAGATCGTGCAGGACGTGCCACCGTTCATGATCGTGGACGGCAACCCGGCCACCACCCGCGGGGTGAACCTGGTGGGCCTGCAACGGCGCGGGTTTCCCGAAGAGGACATCCGCGCGCTCAAGAGCGCCTACAAGAAGCTGTTTCTCAAGAAAGACGCGAACCTCGCCAACGCGCTGAGTTCCCTCAAGGCCACGCACGCCGCGGACACTCCGCAGGTGGCGCAACTGATCCATTTCATCGAGTCCTCCGAACGCGGAGTCACGCGATGACCGGCCCTGTTATCGGGTCACGGAAAACGTAATGCCGAAGGCATTTTCCGGTTGAGGATCATTGCCCGTCAGGACGTGCATCGAGGCCGGATCAAGAAGTGAGCGCGGCGAAATGGCATTCAACACGGAGCGGGATGCTACGGCACAGCGGCCGCCCTCGCATTGACATCCACGATGGTGGTGACCGTCGGCTGGAGGGCACCTGGCGTGGCATGGATGATGAACAAGCGTCGGCAGGCGTCGAGAAACTGTAGTTGGCGTTCGGTGAAGACTGTCCAAGAGTCGCCTTTCTTGTAGTAAAAATTCGTCTGAGCCATATTGAAATCATTGACCTTCCTGACCGGTGGCACTCGTGTGATTTTCCCCGGATGAACAGTCAGTCTGTGTTCGCCGGCCTGGATGCCGATTTCCGTGCCAACCAGCGACAGTGCCCGCGACTCGCCATTGGGGAAGGCTTTCTCGGAATCGTCGATGACCAACATCCGGTAGGCGGGCTTTTTAGCGGCCGGGGCCGGCATCACGAGCACAATCGCCCGCTTGATGCCCGGTGGCAGCTTGACGCTCGCCGCCAAACTCGCCGCGGGGTTCTCCGGATCGATTTCGGCCTTGTCGTATAGCACCAGCGAGCCATTGACCGGTAGCGTGAGCAAGGTCTCTGTGAGATCCTGGGGTCTGAATTCCAATTTGACGACGGCCCCTGTCTTGTCGGTGTAATAAAGATCGGCGACGGGTCTCACCGGGTCGTGCAACACCGCGCGGATCGGCAAGGTCTGCTGCTTCTCTTTTTGCTGGGCATGGCTGGTCAGCGACAACCCGACAATGGCGAAAATGAAGAGTGACGATTTATTGATCATGTGAATCAGATTTCAGCTTCCGAAAGCCACCGGAATGAAATGATCTCGAAACGGCGTCCGAAAGTCTTGTTCGCGGTGGACGCCCCGGGATCGGTGTAAACATTGAGTGACGGGCGGTCCGCTGGATCCACATAATCCGGGACGCGTTGCACGACGGCCTCGGCATAGGCACGGGCGGTGATTTTTCGGTCCGCATCCTGCGCCTCACCATAGGTGCGGATGACAAAAGTGTCCCCGCGCACCGTGACGGCGGGTTCGAGGACGCGCAGCAAATCTCCTTGGCTGACCCAGCCCGGAGCGCCCGCCGCCGGGTTGCCGGTAGTGGCTTGCGGTGTTTTGTAGGCATACAACTTCGGATCGCTGACATTCGTCTCAGTGATCGGCACCTGACCAAGAAAAGTCTCGGGAAACAAGGCTCCCTTCTGTTCGTTGATTTCGGCCTCTTCGATGGCGGCTTCCAGGGCACCTTTCAAAGTGCGCGGACCGGCCGGCCCCACCTGGCGGTTCACGAATTCGGACATCGAGAGGAAAGGTCCGCGCTCGCGCACTTGATCGACGATCTTCTCCGCCAGGATTTGAAGTTCGGCCTCAGTGAGCACGCGATAACCGTTCCATTCATTGGTCCTTTCGTTGTCGATCCTGGAGCCGTCCACCGCGCCGGAGCCGATGGGTCCACCGTTCGGCAGCGACATCGCGGTGATCGGCGCTCCGTCGGGAACGGTGGAACCCAATTCGGCGGTGCGCGCCCACAAGGTCTGGATCTCGGTATTGCTCAAGGATGCCAGTTTGGCTTTCCATGCCTGCACACTCGTCGAGTTCACGTTGAACGGGCCGCGTATCATCTGGTATTCGGCGGCGGTTTGGTAGGCGTTGTCCTTCGGGTTTCCGGCGGAGAACAGCTCGTTTTTGGCGCTGCTGACGGTCTTGCCGCCTGGCAGGTAGGGCAGGAAACCCTGCGATGCGAGGGGCGCGTCGCCGTTCATGAACTGCTCGAAGACGATATCAGGTTTCGTGCCGCCCCGGGTGGCGAAGGTTGAGAAATAGAAGCGGTCGTAGAGCGCGTGGTTCGCCAATACGGAATGGTCCAGCAACGGATGATTGGCGATGATCCGATCCGACTCGATCACCTTGTCCGCGGACATCAGCGGATGAAGCAGGGAGTTGCCCACCGGTTGCACGAAGTGGGGCAGATAGGAAGTGGCGAGGGCGTTCGAGCGGCGGAAATCCGCGATCGTCTGCAGCGGGCCTGAGGGGAGTTCCAGATAGCTGCCGGACTTGATGCCCGTGGTGGTCTTGTTGCCGCTCAGCGCGGGGACCCGGTTGGCGGCATC
>DATISV010000690.1:0-3007 GCA_035468505.1 Luteolibacter sp.
CCGATTCCGACACACTCACCGTCACGCGCGACAAGACGTCGCTCGATTTACCGTGGAAGGTGATCGTCCACGACGATCCGGTGAACCTGATGGGATATGTCACCTGGGTGTTCATGAAAATTTTCGGCTACGATGAAAAGAAGGCCACCGTTCTGATGCGCGAGGTGCACGAGCAGGGCCGCTCCGTGGTGTGGAGCGGTCAGCGCGAGCGTGCCGAGTTATACGTTCAGCAGCTCCACGCCCACCAGCTCAAGGCCACGATGGAAAAGGACACATGAAAATCACGCCCACAGTCGAGGGAGGCTTGCGCATCGATGCCGAGGACGCCGGTGATTGGTTCCTGTTGCTCGGCATCACCCGCGACGCGGCGGGCAATGACGAAAAACTCGCGCAACGCCTCGGCGCGTTGATCACCGACGAGGAGTTGTCCGCCGATTGGCAGGACATCGTCGTTCCCGAGTTGGAGGCGGAGTTCCACAGCGACCTCGCGCACGTGGCCGGTGCGATTCGCGAGGCCGAGGGCGGCGGTGGGAAACGGCTGTGGATCACCCGCGAAGACGCCTGGCACTGGTACAGCGCGCTCAACCAGGCGCGGCTCGCCCTGCACGAGATCCATCATTTCCAATCCACCGACGAGATCTCGCCCGCCGACCTCGAGCCGGGAATCCGCAACGCGTTCCTGCGCTCGCAGTTTTACTGCGCGTTCCAGAGCCTGCTGCTCGACCACGTGATGCGGTGAGCCGCGGGTGGTCTGTTAGAACGGCTTGCGCAGTCCCAGCCAGGCGGCGGCGACGGCGGCGGCGAGCGAAAGGACCAGCACCACCCAGGCAGGCAGCACCTTGCGCTTGGCAAGCACGGGAGCCAGCCCGAGGAACAGCCACAGCCCGACCTTGATCATCCACCACGACTGGTCCATCGGCGGCTTCTTCAGCATCGCGAAACCCACCAACACGATGAGCAGCCGTGAAATGCCGTGAATGATCGAGGTCGATTTTTTCCCGCTGCCGGCCAGCAACGTGGCACCGAGCGAGGTGAACAATCCGATCACGCCGGCGATGTGCAGCGTCTTGAGCATGAGGTAATCCATGGCGCGGAGTCTCCACGGCGCGGCGGATGATTCAATCCGGAAAACTTGCGGGGTGTCAGCCGATCGGGATGCGCTCCACCACCGGCACATGGCGTTGCAGCCGGACGAGCAGGAAAAACAGATTCAGCCGCCAGCGGATCGTGAACGGCAGCTCGGTGCGGCCGGCCAGCACGGCGTTGATCGCACAGACCATCCGGTGCTTGTTCACCGGCTGGAAGAACAACTGCGTGAAATGAATTTGATAGAATTTCGAGATGAACCGCCAGTAGAGCCCGATGTTCCGCCATGTCCGCTTCTCGAAGCGCCGCATGGCCGGTGTCATCGCCAGATTCATGGCAAGCGCTTCGTCCACGGCCTTCGCGCCGTCGCGGCCGCTGGTCATGGCGAGTATCACGCCGCTGGAAAAAATCGGATCGATGAATCCCGCGGAGTCGCCCACCCGCACCACGCGCGGCGAGACGAGCGATTTGTTGCGGTAGGAGAAATCCACCGCCACGCGATGCGGTTCCACTGCTTCGGCGTTGTCAAAACGCATGCGCGCGGCCGGTGTGGTCCGCACGGCCTCCTCGAACACCTCCGCCGGCTTGCCGCCGTGCGCCTGATAGTCCGCCTTGTCCATCACCAGGCCGACGCTGGTTTTCGTTTCGCTGAGCGGGATCATCCAGAACCACGAGTTATGCCTGCGGACGAGGACGATGTCGCCCGTTTCGTCGCCGCACGGCAGGTCCAAGTTTTCGAAGTGGCTGAAGATCGCAACCTTGCGATGATCCTGATAGTATTCGCGTTCGCCCGTCAGAGTGGCCAGGCCGCTGGCGTCGATCAGGAAACCCGCGCGCGCGCGGTGTTCCACGCCGGAAGCATCGCTCCATGTCACGGTGACGTCGTCGTCGCCCACATGATGGGCGCGCACCGTGCATTCCTCGCGCACCTCCGCGCCGCATTCGCGCGCGTGGTCCAGCAGGATGTGATCGAACTTCGCGCGCTCGACCTGCAGCGCGTCGGGAAAGCCGGTGAAACTTCCCTGCGAGAAATCCAGCCGGTTGTGGCGCGAGCCGTCGGCCATCCAGAACTGCGCGCCGCGTTTCACCATGAATCCGGCGGAGCGGATTTTCTCCCACACTCCGAGATCGTCAAAGACCTCGCGGTTGTAGGGCAACAGCGACTCACCGATGTGGAAGCGCGGAAACCGGCACTTCTCCAGCACCAGCACCCGCCGCCCGGCCTTTGCCAGCGTGGTGGCTGCAGACGACCCCGCGGGGCCGCCGCCGATGACAATCACGTCGTGATCCATGGTAGCAGATACAGGCGATCTCATAGGAAGACTCGGGTCATATCAATCGATTGGCAATCCACGTCGGGATTTTCATTCGCGAGCATTCCTTTCGCCATCCGCGGCGCAAGGGAATAAACCTCTTCGATGCGACGATTTCCGGCCCGCTTGACAAGTCAGGCCCGTCCGGTAATTTGTGATGAAAATAATCATCACACTCATGCACACACTCACTGTCCGGGATTTGCGCTACGACTTCGCCAAGGTCGAGGCGTGGTTGGCCGATGGCCAGGAAATCGAGATCACCAAGCACGGCAAGCCGGTGGCACGTCTTTCGCCGCCGCGGCCGGCAAAGGGGGCCAAGTTTGATATCGAGGCCCACAAGCGCTGGATGAAGGAAACCTGGGGCGACCGCGTCTTCACGGCGGAGGAAGTCCGGGAAATGAGGGAGGCCGAACTCGGAGACCGCAGTTGATCGCCTACCCGGACACTTCCTTTCTCTGCGCCCTCTACCGGACGCAGGACAACTCGCCCCAGGCGCTCGCCCACCGGGCGGGCATGACCGAACCATTGCATGTCTCCCGCCTGCTGCTGTGGGAGTTCCGCCAGTCCGTGCGCTTTCAGGCCTACCGCCACTCCCACAATCGCCA
>DATISV010000691.1:0-1599 GCA_035468505.1 Luteolibacter sp.
ACACGCTCGATGCTGGTGCCGAGCGCCCGCGCGATCTGCGGGTGTCGCTTGCGCGCGAGGTCTTCCAGATGATCGCGCACGATCCTGTATTCGATCGTATCCCGTCCGCCGGCGCGCTCGAGTTGCAGCAACAGCGACTCCACCACCCCGGACGCGCCCACGCCGGGCGGGTCGAACGATTGGATCAGCTTGACCGCCTTCTTCATCACGGCCGGCCTGATTTCCAGCCGCCTGCCCAGTTCCTCCGCCGGCAGGTCGAGGAATCCGCGCTCGTCGAGATTGCCTAACAGCGCCACCGCCGCCTCGCGAACGTCCGGCTCCATCATGGAAAAATCCAACTGCTGCCGCAGGTGCTGCTGCAGGGTTTCAGGTGCGACGATGGATTCATACAAATGCTGCCGGCGTTCCTCGTCTTCCTGCGTCCATGGCGACGAACGTCCCTCCATGATCTGGCGGTCGCGCCAGTCGTCGTCGGTCTCGTTGAGATGCTCCAGCGAGTCCGGATCGTCGTCGTTTCCTTCGTCGAGCGAGAGCGACTCGGTGACATCCTCCAGCACCGGATTCATCTCCAGCGCCTGGGTGATGAGCTGGGAGAGTTCCATCGTCCCGGCCTGCAGAATCTCCAGGCTCTTGCGCATCTGCGGCGCGAGCGTCTGCTGTTGCGACAGCGATTGATGGAGATTGAAATCCGACATGGCCGGCAATGCGTTGCCGGCACCAAACTAGAACCACGAATCGATTTCTAAAGCAAATTTCGTGCCATATGACGGATTTTTTTATCCCCAAGATCAATCCGGCACCAAGACCCTACCCAGCGACCAATCCGCGAGTTCCTCGACCGCGGCCAGTGAAGCGACGTGGCACAGCCGTTGCCGCAGTTCGCGCGCGCCGGGAAACCCCTTGCAATACGCCATCAGCCGCGAGCGCATGGCGGTGAGCGTGTGTTTTTCCTCGCCGTAGCGGCCGCTTTCCACCGCCATCCGGCAATGGCGCAAAACCAGTTCCCAGCGTTCTTCGAGCGTGATTTCCGGCGACTCACGGCCGGTTTCGAGGAAATGTTTCGCCTCGCGGAAAATCCATGGATTGTGCATTGCGGCCCGGCCGATCATCACGCCGGAAACCGCGGTCCCGCGCTTGCGCCGGGCGATGTCCGCGCCGCAGGCAAGGTCGCCGTTGCCGATCACCGGCACGCGCACCGCACGCGCCACTTGATCGATGACCTCCCAATCCGCATCGCCGCCGTAGCCTTGCGCGCGGGTGCGGCCATGCACGGCGATGGCCGCCACACCGCAGTCTTCGAGGATTCGTGCCACTTCCACCGCGTTGACCGATTGCGTGTCCCAGCCGATGCGGATTTTCGCCGTCACCGGCACCGTGTTACCCACCGCCGCAACCACGCCGGAGGCCACTTGCGCGAGCACCGGACAGTCCTTGAGCAGAGACGAGCCACCATTGCGAGCGACCACCTTGTTCACCGGACAGCCGAAATTGATATCGATGAAATCCGGTTGTTTCCAATCGATGATCTTGCGCGCCGCCTCGCCCATGCGCGCGCCGTCCGCACCAAACAACTGCACGCCCACCGGCCGCTGCGCGTCG
>DATISV010000692.1:0-3640 GCA_035468505.1 Luteolibacter sp.
GTGAACGAGTGTCGGGCGAAACCATCGTGGGCGATGTTCGAGACGATCATGTCGAGATTGATCTCGGCATCCGCGAGCGCTCCCAAGATCCGGCCGGACATGCCGGGCTCGTCCGGAATGCCGGTGATGGTGACCCGGGCCTGCGAACGTTCGATCGAAATCCCCCGGATGACGACGTTTTCCATGTTGGCATGTTCTTCTAGCACGAGGGTTCCGGGGTTGTCGTTGAGTGAGGAGCGGACTTCGAAAACGACGCCGACTTTCTTGGCGAACTCGACCGAGCGCGACTGCATGACCTTGGAGCCGGAGGAGGCCATTTCAAGCATCTCGTCGTAGGAAATCTCGGGCAGCTTGCGGGCGTTTTTCACGATGCGCGGATCGCAGGTGAAGACACCGTCCACATCGGTGAGGATCTGGCAGACGTCCGCCTTGATGGCGGCGGCCACCGCGATGGCGGTAAGGTCGGAGCCGCCGCGGCCGAGCGTGTGGATCATGCCGTCGGGCGTGACGCCCTGGAAGCCGGCGACGACCAGCGATTTCCCCTCGTCGAGAAACCGGTGCATCAGCGAGGGGTCGATGTTGAGGATGCGGCCGCGGGTGTGCGAGCCGGTGGTCTGGATGCCCGCCTGGCGGCCGGTGATGGATGCCGCGTCCACGCCGAGGTCCTGCAGCGCCATGGTGACCAGCGCGATCGACTGCTGCTCGCCGGTGGCCAGCAGCACGTCCATTTCGCGCTCGCTCGGGTTTTCGGAAAGCTCCTTCGCCATCTTGATCAGCCCGTCGGTGATGCCGGACATGGCGGAAACCACGGCCACCACCTGGTTGCCGTCGTCGCGGGTGCGCTTGACGCGCGCGGCGACGTTGCGGATGCGGTCGAGCGTGCCGACGGAGGTGCCGCCGTATTTCTGGACGATCAGGGCCATGGCTTGGGGGCGCGGAGTGAAGGCGGGACGGGTGGGTTTGGCAAGTTTTTGGAAAAGCGAAGGTAGGGTTCCACCGCCGGGGGAACCATGAAAATGGGTGGTGAATTAACAGCCAATGACCGTCGTTCCGTCTGCGAATGGCTTTGCATTCGCCCCTCATTCACCGGCGCTCCCGGTGGTAGCGCCCTACCTTCTCTTGCGCGGCAGCGGCACCACAAGTTCCAGCCGCGTGCCGCGGCCGGGTTCGCTGTCGCAGCGGAACTCCGCCTTGAGCGCTTCGGCGCGCTGGCGCAGGGCGCGCAGGGTGGCGGGGCGCTCGAGTTTTTCCGGCGCGATGCCGCGGCCGTCGTCGGTGATTTCCAGGCGGAACTGCGTGCCGGTGTTTTCCACGTGAATGTCCACCTTGGCGGCCTGCGAGTGGCGCAGGATGTTGTGCAGCGCCTCGCGGAAAAACAGGAACAGGTCGCGGTTCGATTCTTCCGGGAGCTGGGTCCCCCACCCCGCTTCGTTGGCGGTGAATTTCCACTCCAGCGATTCGAGCATGATCGAGCTGGTCTCGCGCATGTGCTCGACGGTGGCGATGCGGTGGTCGCCCTCGCTGCGGAGCAGCCAGACGATGTCGCGCACGGCGCTCACGGTTTCGGCGGCGATGCGCTGGATGCGCTTGAGTTCCTGCGACGGACCGGAGCGGCCTTCGGCGAGATCGGCGAGCATCTGGACGCTGCCGAGATTGCTGCCCACCTCGTCGTGCAGGTCGCCTGCAATGCGTTCGCGCACGCGGTGCAGCTCGCGGTTGGCGTGGATGCGGTAGCGGATCGGCAGGGCGACGATGGTGAACGCACCCGCGGCGGCCAGCACGATGGCAAGGGTAAGTACCGTGCGCCGCCAGGATGCCACGATTTCATCCGCTTCCACACGCAGCTCGTGGGCGCGCGTTTCGAGCTGGAAGCGCTTATCTAACAGACTAATCCACTCGCGGGTGGAAACCAGTTTGCCGTCCGGCCCGAAGCCGTCAATGAGCGCGGTGGTCGTCCAAAAGCGTCCGCCGGGCGCAATGAGATTCTGCATGCCGTCGGAAGAACGCGCCACCTTGCCGAGGGCAAGGTTGGAGTTTTCCGAAAGGACCTCGACTTCACTGAGCGCGAAGAACGCCGGGTAAGCATTGAATTCCTTCCACAACTTTGTGGCTTCGATTTTGACATATCTCCCCTCCCCCGGCTCGAAGTCCACACGCACCGGGTTGTGCCCGGGATTGCGGAACTCGCCCTCGAACACCGTCCGCCAACTCCCCGCCGCGCCGGTATCCGAGAGCGAAATCCTCAACTCGCGCGGAAACCCGAAGCCGCTCGGCAGATCGGGTGTCGGCCGCCGCGCGGGCAGCAGGCGCACCGCGTCCACCGCGTGCGATTCCGTTAGATCGATGGTCACGCCGGCGGTCTGGTCGGCGCTGGCCCGGCCCTCGGAAAGCCAGCCGACATTGCGATGGTCCCCGGCGGGAATTTACGGCAGGCCGAGCGGCGTCTGCGAATCGGTTAGAAACGCCGGCGCCCAATGCCACGGCGCGGGCGGCTGGCCGCCGCCGATCCCCTTCGTTTCCGCGTCGCGGGCCAGATCGTGGTCGCCCGCGAAAGCGAACACCTCGGCCCAGGCGTGCACGAAACTTTCCGTGTCTTCGGAATCGGGCTGCAGGCGGTCGGCCACGATGCGCAGGCCCGCCGCCTCGATCGGCTCCGCGATTCGATAGACGAACGGGTGGCCGTTTCTAACAGGATGCGGGCGGACGCCGGTTTCGCGCGCGATGGTTTTCACCGCCACGCCATTGGCGTCGATAAGTTCCACGGTGAAGGCGTCGGGCAGGCCGTATTGCGCGTCCAACCCGCGGGCATCGTAGCGGCGCGCGGGCACCAGCGCGAGCCAGTCGGGTGCGGCCGGTTCCGGCCAGCGGATCTCGACCGCGTGGCGGCCGTTGTTCACGGGAGCCGCGCTGGAATGCACCCCCGCCCAGCCGCCGGTGCCGCCCTGGTCGGCGATGGGGATGACCGGCAGGCCATCGAGCTGCGGAGCGATTTCCCTGGCCTCGGCTTCGATTGCCCTGAGTTTGCCCGACAGGTTGCGGGCCAGCGTTTCATCCCAGCCGCCCTCCGCCGCCGCGAGCGGCAGCAGCAGGGAAAAGAAATACGCCACGCGGGTCATGCGGGCGGGGTTTTATGCGATGCATGCCGCGTTGGGGAGCACGGATTTCCACCGGCGATTCGCTCGACATGGCGGGCGGATGTTCCATGCTCCCGCGCATGCCCACCGTCCATGTCGATCTCGCGGAGCGCTCGTATGAGGTGATTGTCGATGCCGGTGGTCTCGGCAAGGTGGCGGAACGGGTCGCCGCAGCCGGGCTCGCCGGACGTCGTGCCGCGGTGATCAGCGATGAAACGGTCGCGGCGCTGCATTCAGGGAAACTCATCGAATCGCTGGAAAGCACGGGTTTCCGCCCCACGCTGCACACGGTGCCGGCCGGCGAGGCGTCGAAATCGATGACGCATTTCGAAAGCGTTTGCCGCGAAATGATCCGCGGCGGCCACGACCGCAAATCGTTCGTCATCGCGCTCGGCGGCGGCGTGGTGGGCGATCTGGCGGGGTTCGTGGCCGCGATTTTCTACCGCGGCCTCCCATTCGTGCAGATTCCAACCACCATCGTCTCGCAGGTCGATTCCTCGGTGGGC
>DATISV010000693.1:0-3872 GCA_035468505.1 Luteolibacter sp.
CACCGAGCGCTGGACGAATACCGAGCTGTCATAACCCACGCGCACCTCGATGCCTTCCGGCATGTCGGACTTGATCACCGGGATCAGTTCTTTCACCCCATTGGCCACGTCGAGCAGGTTGGACTTCGATTGCCGCACCACGCCGAGGCCCACGGTCGGCTCGCCGTTGAAGAACGTGCGGGTGCGGTAGTCCTCGGAGCCGAGTTCGGCGCGGCCCACGTCCTTGAACTTGATCTGGCTGTTGCCGCGGGTGGCGATGACGACTTCTTCGAAGGCCGCGGCATCCCGCAGGTCGCCCTGGGTGCGCACGGTGAACTCGCGCGCGAACGATTCGATCCGCCCGCCGGGAATGTCCACGTTCTGCTCGCGCAGCGCGTTTTCCACATCCACCGGCGTGAGCTGGTAGGACGCGAGCTTGTCGGGATCCAGCCACAGCCGCATGGCGAAGCGGCGCTCGCCACCGATGAAAATGGTGCCCACGCCCGGCACCGTCTGAATCCGCTGCTTGGCGATGCGGTCCACCAGATCGGTCAGCTCGGTGCGCGAGAAACGGTCGGAAGTGAAGGTCATCCACAACACCGGCTGGGCGTCGCCGTCCTCCTTGGCGATGATCGGCTCGTCCACCTCGTCGGGCAACCGGTCGCGCGCGCGACTCACCCGGTCGCGCACGTCGTTGGCCGCCTCGTCCGGGTCGCGCTCCAGCAGGAATTCGATGGTGATCACCGAGGCCTCCTCGTAGGACGAGGATTTCATCACCCGGATGCCGTCGATCGCCGCAAGCTGCTCTTCCAACGGCTCCGTCACCCGGCTCTCCACCACCTCCGCCGAGGCCCCGCGGTAAATCGTGGAAACCGAAACCGTCGGCACGTCCGTATCCGGATACTCCCGCACCGAAAGCCGTTCGTAGGAAAGCAGCCCCAGCAAAATCACGATCAACGCGCCAACCGTCGTCAGCACGGGTCGTTTGATCGAGGTGTCGGAAATGATCATGGGAGCGGGAGGCGGTAAGTGGGAAGCGGCAGGCGGAAAGCCTGTAGCGGCGGTCTATGACCGTCGGGTGAATGAGAAGTCATCGGTCATCGGTCAGCGGTCAGCGGGATGTATCGCATATTTGAAATATACGATACGAGACGAACCGCGCTTGGATGGGAAACTGCTTGTGACGACAAAGGGAGTGGCTTGATGAATCATGGCGAGTGATGGCTTGATTCTAACTGATAACTGGTGACCGCTGACTGATGACCTCTCACTCTTCCAGCCTGCGGTCGGTTTGTTCCGGAATGCCGGGGGTGACGACGGGGTCCACGGGTTTGAGTTTCATGCCGGGGAACAGGATGAGGCCGCCGACGCCGGCGGAGACGATTTTGTCGCCGGCCTTGACGGGCGGGCCGGCGGGTTCGATCTGGACGTATCCGGGGACGCGCATGCCGGTTTTGACGGGGGTGAATGCGGCGGTGAAGCCGCCGTCCTTTTCCACGGGCATCACCAGCACGGTGCCGCGCGGGGTGCTGAGGATGGCGGTTTCGGGGACGACGAGCGCGTCCTCGATGGTGCGCAGGACGAGCGTGATGTTGGCGAACATGCCGGGCTTGAGGTAGGGCGGAGGATCGTTGACATAGCCCTTCACCTGGGTGGCGCGGGTGGTTTCGTCGATGCGCGGCGAGACGAAATAGACTTCGCCGGTAACCTGCTCGGCGGGAGCGGAAGTGGCGGCTCGCAAGGTGAAGGAGGTGCCCGGCTGGAGGTTCGGCAGATAGCGCTCGGGCACTTCCATTTCCACCTTGAGGCGGCCGAGGTCGTCCACGGTGGTGATGAGGGATTGGGGGCTGACGTAGTCGCCCACGGAGAGCGTGCGGCCGCCGGCGATGCCGTCGAAAGGCGCGATGATGGATGACTTGGCGAGCCGCACTTCCAACAACTCGATGGTTGCCTTGATGCGGTCGTAATCGGCAGTGGCGGCGTCCACTTCAAGCCGCGAGACGGCGGCGTCTTCGAGCAGCAGGCGGTTGCGATCGAGGTTGCGGCCGGCAAGCACGAATCCGGCGCGGGTTTCGGCGAGCTGGGCCTCGAGTTCGCGGGTGTCGAGTTTCACGAGCACGTCGCCCTGTTTGACGTTCTGTCCTTCCTCGAAGTGGATCGACTCGATGACGCCGGGGATTTCGGGGCGCAGCTCGGCGCTTTCATTGGCGGCAATACTGCCGACGAGACCGACGGTTTCCTGAAGCGTCTTGAGGCTGACTTCCATCACCTCGACGGGCTGCTCGCGGTCCATTGGGTTCGGGGGACCACCGGCAGGACCGGCTTTTTCCTTTTTGCCGCATGCGGTGAAACAGAAGACCGAGAGGCAGAGGACGGAAGACCAAAATGCCGTCGCGGCACGCGATGTCCCGTCTGCTGAATGATATATATTAAGAGAATTCTTCATCTTGCGTCTTGCGTCTTGTGTCTTGAAGTCTTCTGTCTTGCTACCACTCACCCCCCACCGACTTGGCGAGGGAAACGGCGAGGGCGAGACGCTCGCCGCGGATGGCGTTGGCGGCGCGTTCGGCATCGAGGCGGGTGCGCTCGGCGTCCACCACGTCGAGGAAGCTGACGAGGCCCTGCTCGAAGCGCTTCACGGAGAGTTCGAAGGTTTTGCGCGCGGCGGCCAGCGCCTGGTCCTGCGCGGTTTGGCGGCGTTCGAGGATCGCGGTGCCCTGGAGGGCGTTTTCCACTTCGCGGATCGCATTGAGCACGGTCTGGCGGTAATCCGCGCTGACGGCCTCATGCGCGGCCACGGTGGCGCGTTTCTGGGCCTGGAGGAATCGCAGGTTGGTGAGCGGAGTGATCGCGCTGGCTCCCAGCGACCAGACGAGCGAGGAGCCCTCAAACAGGTTGTTGAAGGTGCTCGAATCCAGGCCGGTGCTGGCATTGATACCGATGGACGGGAAATAGGCGGCCGTGGCCACGCCGATTTCCGCGTTTGCGGCGGCGACATTGCGTTCGGCGGCCCGGATGTCGGGGCGCTGGCGCAGCAGTTCGGAAGGCAGCGAAACGGGAATCGCAGGCGGCTTCGGCAAGTCGGTTTTTTCCGGCAGCGAGGAACCGGTGGCCATCGATCCGGTGAGCACGGCGAGCGCGTTGACCAGTTCCACCCGCGTCTGGTCGAGCCGGATGCGGTCGGCCTCGGCGGTGGCCACCTCGGTTTCGGCGCGGGCGAGGTCGAGCCCGCTGATGCTGCCGGCCTCGCGGCGCTTGCCTAACAGGCCGAAGGCCTTGCGGCGGATTTCCAAGGTGCGGGCGAGCACGGCGCGGTCGGCATCCACGGCACGCAGCGCCCAGTAGGTTTGCGCGGTTTCCGCGGCGATGGTGAGGCGCAGCGCATTGAGGAGTTCGTCGGTGGCCTGCTCGGTGGCGGTGGCGGATTCCACCTGGCGGCGGACTTTCCCCCAGACATCGATCTCGTAGCTGAGGTCCACCGGCACGGTGAAATTGTTCGCGATGCTCGATCCACCGCCCGGGCCGCGGAAGCGGAACTGCGTGCGCTCCGCGGTGATACCGATGTCCACGGCGGGGAAAAATCGCGAGCGGGCCATGCTGCTGAACTCGCGTGCCTCGCGGACGCGCGCGGCAGCCGCGGCGATCTCCTGATTGTGATCGAGCGCACGGTCCACCAGCGAGTTGAGCGTGCCGTCGCCGAAGAGTTTCCACCATGCGCGCGGTTTCGGCAGCGATTCAGGCGTGCCTTTTTTCCATTTCACTCCCTGGCTGGAAAACGAGGCCGGCATTTCCATGATCGGTGTCTCGTGATCCGGTCCCACCGGCGCGCACGCGGCCAGCCCCATGAACGCGGACAACGGCAGGAATCGGCTGTGTCGGAAGCGGCAAGGCAT
>DATISV010000694.1:0-3167 GCA_035468505.1 Luteolibacter sp.
ATCGATTACCTCCAGCTCATGAAATCGCGCACCCGCCAGGCCGAACACTCGCGCGAACGCGAGATCGCGGAAATCTCCGCCGGCATCAAGGGCCTCGCCAAGGAACTCGGCCTCCCCATCCTCATCCTCGCCCAGCTCAACCGCGGCCCCGAATCGCGCACCGGCAAATCCCTCGGCGTTCCCCGCATGTCCGACCTCCGCGAGTCCGGTGCCATCGAGCAGGACGCCGACATGGTGGGCCTGCTCTACCGCACCGCCTACTACGCGGAAAGCGAGGAGGAAAAGGAGGCCGAGGCCGGCAGGGCCGAACTCGTGCTCGCCAAGAACCGCAACGGCGAGACCGGCCACGTCCCGCTCACCTTCATCGACGAGCTGATGCGCTTCGAAAGCGGCGCACCCGCCCGCGATTCGGACGAGTGACCCCGCCGGGGAAACAAGCGCCTGAGTTCACATTTCAGTGTGCTTCTTCAAAAGCGGTGTCTTGCCGCGAGAAAGATCGCTTGAAGGCTTCACTCAGGCACCGCCCGGGTGAAGCCACGCTGTTTCCGTATATCGGACTTACTCGGCGGCGGCGGCCGGAGCGGCTTCGGCGCCTTCTGCGGCGGTCTCGGTTTCAGTGGAACCGGCACCGGCGCGGCCGATGTGGATGATCACCACTTCCGCGGGCTGCGCCGGTTTCACGCCGGCGGGATATTTCACATCGCCGATGTGCAGGGAGTCGCCCAGTTGCAGGCCGCTGATGTCGATGTCGATGGTCTCGGGAAGCTGGTCGGGAAGGCAGGTGATTTCCAGCGCGTGGAGGTATTGTTCGACCACGCCGCCGGCCTTGACGCCCGGAGCCTCGCCCACGAGGTGGGCCGGAATGTGCGCGGTGATCTCGGTCTTGCTGTCGATGGCGAGGAAGTCCGCGTGCAGCGCCGCGCCGGTGAGCGGATCGTGCTGGATCGCCTGCAGGAACGCGAGGCGGGTGCCTTCGCCCTCGATCTCAAGGTTCACCACGATGTTTTCCGAACTGCTGTGGGCGATCACCTCGGCGAAGGTCTTGGCGTCCACCTTGAGGTTCAGGTTCTCGGCGCCGCGTCCGTAGATCACGGAGGGCAGCCAGCCTTCGCGGCGCATTTGTTTGAGGAGGCCGGAGCCGGTGCGCGCGCGGGGAGCGGCTTTGAGGTTGGTTTTCTGAGCCATGATGCGGTGGACGTTGGGGTTGGAAATTCCGTGGTGAAATGCCCGCCGTCGCGCGGCGGGGGGCGGGCTTTTAGCGACGCCGCGGCCACTTGTCAAAAAATTGTTTGTTTGCCGTGGAAGACGGCGATTTCCGGTCCCGATTCCGAAAATTCACTTGCCGCAGCGGGGGCGATGGGAATCCTATGAACCCATGCCTCACAACCCGCACAAACCCGTTTCCACGTCCCTCGAACGCCGCGATTTCCTCAAGGGCCTGCTCGCCGCCGGCGTCGCCGCGCCCGTCGCCTCGTTTCCCTACATCACCCGCGCCGCGGAGACTTCCGCCAATGGCAAGGTGAACCTCGCCTGCGTCGGCATCGGCAACCGCGCCGGCGAAATCATCCGCGAGTTCCGCAAGACCGGCCTCGCCAATATCGTCGCCCTCTGCGACGTGGACATGGGCGCTCCCCACACCCAGCCGATCCTCAAGGACCTCCCCGACGTCCCGCGTTTCCAGGACTTCCGCGTGATGTTCGACAAGATGGCCAAGGACATCGATGCCGTCTGCATCGGCACGCCGGACTTCTCGCACTTCCCGATCGCCATGCTCGCCATGTCGCTCGGCAAGCACGTCTATGTCGAGAAACCGATGGCCCACTCGTTCAAGCAGGTGGACCTCATGATGGCCGCCGAGAAAAAATACAAGGTGGCCTGCCAGATGGGCAACCAGGGTCACTCCGAGGCGAATTACTTCCAGTTCAAGACCTGGACCGAGGCCGGCATCATCAAGGACGTCACCAAAATCACCGCCTTCATGAACAACCCGCGCCGCTGGCACGGCAAGACCTACAGCGATTTCCTCCCCGCCCAGCCCGTGCCCGACACCATGGACTGGGACATCTGGCTCGCCACCGCCCGCGAGCACCCCTACAACAAGGGCTACATCAACGGCGAATGGCGCTCGTGGTTCGACTTTGGAAACGGCGCGCTCGGCGACTGGGGCGCCCACATCATCGACACCGCCCACCGCTTCCTCAACCTCGGCCTGCCCACCGTCGTGGACCCCGTCCACACCGAGGGTCACAGCCGCTTCGTTTTCCCGCAGGCCTCCACACTCGTCTTCAAGTTCCCCGCCCGCGGCGACATGCCGGCCTGTGAACTCAGCTGGCTCGACGGCCAGAAAAACCTGCCCGATCTGCCCGAAAACTACGGCCAGGCCGTCGTCGATCCCAACATCCCGCCGCCGTCCAAGGGCACCATCGACACCAAGCGCAAGCCCCCGGGCAAGGTCATCTACGCCGGCGACCTCGTCTTCAAGGGCGGTTCGCACGGCAGCACGCTCACCCTGCTCGATTCCGAAAAGGCCCGCGACCACTTCGGCAAGCTGCCCAAGTGGCCCAAGAGCCCGTCAAACCACTTCAAGAACTTCCTGCTCGCCTGCAAGGGCGAGGAGAAAACCCGCTCGTCCTTCGATGTCGCCGGCCCGCTCTGCCAGGCCATGGAACTCGGCATTATCGCCCAGCAGGTCAACGAACGCCTCGAATTCGATCCCGCCACCCGCCGCATCACCAACCACAAGGTGGCCGACGCCCTGCTCGACGGCCCGCCGCCGCGCAAGGACTGGGAACAGTTCTACAAACTCTGACGCACAGCCCCTGACTTGGAAGGGGATATTCCCGCCGGGTCCGCCATGGGGAGTATATCTCAATCCGGGTGTGGCAAACCCGGGTCCGGCGAATCCGCCCCGTTTCAGCGGCCGGCCTCGCGGTGGCGTTTGAAGATCGCGAGGGTGCGCTCGCGTTCGGTTTTGTGGTCGAGGCAGGGCAGGGGATAGTCGTCGGCGATGGGGCGGCCGTCAGCGGGCGGTTCGGTGAGTCGCGCCGGGTCCGTGTTTTCCAGTTCGGGCACCCAGCGCTTGATGTATTCGCCCTCGGGGTCGTGGCGGGCGGATTGCGACCACGGGTTCTGGATGCGGAAATAGGGCGCGGCGTCGGCACCGGTGC
>DATISV010000695.1:0-1768 GCA_035468505.1 Luteolibacter sp.
TCGTCGGAACCCGGCAAAGGCGGTACCAACGAAAACACCAAACCCGTCATGGAATACCGCTCGCCCCTCGGCGACGGCGGCATGGCCGGCCTCAAAGCGCGTCTGGCAGAACTTCAACATCATCGATTGCACCCGTTATCGCCGGTCGTCGCCGCGCGCACGCAATGGGAGAAAAAACAAAACCCCGAACCCGGCCCACTCGCCGACGCGCTGAATACCCCGGCGGAGCAACGCACTCCCGCACACTGGAATGCTATCAACGAGGCGTTCATGAAATCGGACGATCCGATGGCTCCGCGCATGGCCATCGCGATCAAGACCATCGATGTGGAAATTAAAGTCCTTCAACGTGATATCAAACGCGGCAAAACCACCGTCATGGTGATGGACCACAAACCAGAGCTTCGAAAAACCCACATTCTCAACCGCGGTGCCTACGACCAACCCGGCGAGGAAGTCGGCCCCGGCACGCCCGCCGTGCTGCCACCGCTCGGCGCCGATGAAAACGCCACCCGCCTCGACCTCGCGAAATGGATCGTGCAACCCGAACACCCGCTCACCTCGCGCGTGATCGTCAACCGCGTCTGGCAGATGATCTTCGGCCGCGGCCTCGTCGAAACCGCGGGCGACTTCGGCAACCAGGGATCATGGCCGTCGCACCCCGAATTGCTGGACTGGCTCGCCGTCGATCTCGTCGAGCACGGTTGGGACCTCCGCCACCTCATCCGCACCATCCTCGATACGGAAACCTACCGACGTTCGTCCGTCACCACGCCCGAACAACTCGAAAAAGACCCGCGCAACCTCTATCTCGCCCGCTCCCCGCGCACCCGCCTCGATGCGGAAATTCTCCGCGACCAGGCGCTCGCCGTCAGCGGCCTACTCAACCCAGCCGTCGGCGGCCCGGGCGTCCATCCGCCGCAGGACGACCTGTGGAGCGAGATCAGCCACTTCGGTTATGAGAAACCCTTCACCTCCCAGGTGTTCCTCGGCGGCCAAGGCCCGTCGATTTACCGCCGAAGCCTCTACACCTTCTGGAAACGCACTTCGCCGCCGCCCGTGATGAGCATTTTCGATGCGCCGACGCGTGAGACCTGCGCCATCATCCGCAACAACACCAACACCCCGCTCCAGGCGCTGGTCCTGCTCAACGAACCGCAGTTCGTCGAAGCCGGCCGCGCCCTCGGCAAACGCATGATCGATGAAGGCGGCGACAGCGCCACATCGCGCATCACCCACGGTTTCCGCCTCGCCACGGGTCGCAAACCGAACACCGGGGAACTCGCCATTCTAACAGCCGCGCTCGAGCGCAACCTCTCGCGCCACCCACAGGAACCGGAAGCCTACGCCGCGCTCGGTTCCACCCTCATCAACCTCGACGAATTCATCAACCGGCCATGAACCCGCTGGACACTCATCTCAACTCGCTTTCCCGCCGCAGTTTCCTCGGTCTCACGGGTCTCGGTCTCGGAGCCATCGCCGCGCGTTCGCTGCTGGCCGCGGACACCCGCATCATCCTTCCGCCGAAGACCTCGCATTTCGCGCCTAAGGCGAAGCGTGTCATCTATCTGTTCCAATCCGGCGGTCCGTCGCACATCGATCTCTTCGACTACAAACCCTATCTCGAAAAAGTCCACGCCCAGGAACTTCCCGACTCGATCCGCCAAGGCCAGCGGCTTACCGGCATGACCTCCGGACAAAGCAGTTTTCCGGTTTGCAAAAGCCTCGCCGAGTTCAAGCAGCGCGGACAAAGCGGGCAGTGGATCAG
>DATISV010000696.1:0-7216 GCA_035468505.1 Luteolibacter sp.
GGTTGGATGTAATAGGTGATCGATTTTTGCGGGCTGATAATTTCCGGCGCGCCACCATGGGCGGCGATCTGTTGCCAGCGTTCGCCGGAAACATCGAGGAGGCTGTTGGCGCGGGGGAAGCCGGCTTTGCGGAATTGTTCCAGGCGGTCCGCGGACCAGACTTCGACGATCCGGTCGCCGTCGAGTTGATGCACCTTGCAGGAAGTGATCGGCGAAACGCCACCGATGAACCAGCCGTCGCGATGATGCGGGCAATGACTGCCTACAAGATCGCCGGAGATCGAGCAGACGCTCACCGGCACGACATCCGCCGGGCGCGAATCGTCAGCGGACGTTTCGGCGAGGCGGAGCCGGGAGGCCGTTTGCCACAGTAGCGGCGCGGCGGTCTGGCTGGCGAAAAGCCCCGGCATGCCGCGACCGCTGAAGTGACCGACCCACACGCACAGCACCCAGTCGCCCATCACGCCGCAGGCCCAGGCATCGCGGAAACCGTTCGAGGTGCCCGTCTTGTAGGACAGGCCGATGGGAACGCCGGGTTCGGTGGCGCGCAGGGCGTTCAGCGTGAGCCAGCAGGCTTCCGGAGAAAGGTGTCCGCGTTTCGGGCAGGCGAGTTGCGCGTAGAGGGATGCGAGGTCTTCGAGCCTCATTTCGGTGGCGCCGATGGCGAGCGCCAGGCCATGACTGCGCTCGGGGAGGTGAATGCCCGAGGAGCGGAGAAAGCCTTCCAAGCCGCCGTCCGGCAAGCGATTGGCCAATTCGATCGCCGGGATGTTCCGACTGCGGCGCAGCGCTTCGCTGGCGGCGAGCGGACCGAGGAATCCGCCGTCGCTGTTTTCCGGATTGTATCCGGCGAAACGTTTCGGCGCGTCGTCCAACAGCGTTTGCGGATGGATGAGTCCTGCGTCCAGGGCGAGCGCGTAAATGACCGGCTTGAGCGTGGAGCCGGGCGAGCGCCGGGCACGGGTGCCATCGACCTGTCCGGCGATGAAGGGATCATGGAAATCCGCCGAGCCGACACTGGCGCGGATCTCGCCGCTGGGCGCGTGCAGCAGCACCGCACTGGCATTGCGCAGACCGCGCGAATACCACTGGGCGAGAAATCCGCGGATCGATTCCTCGATGAGCTTTTGTTGCCGCAAATCGATGGTGCTGGGAACGACGAGCCTGCCGGGTTCTTCGGCCAAGCGACGCCGCGCGTAATGCGGCGCCTCGCGGGGAATCGCGGTGGGTGTCAGATAAAACTCCGCGTCCAGTTCGTTCGGCGCTTCGCCGCGATTGGCGCGAAGGCGGGTCATCAGGCGGGCCTGGGCGACGGCCAAAGCGGCATTTCCCTCCATGCGCGGACGGCGTTTGGTGGGGCTCTGCGGAATGGCGCTGAGGCTGGCGGCCTCGCGCAATGTGAGTTCGGACGCCGGCTTGCCACACCAGCGGAAACTCGCGGCACGCACGCCTTCGACGTTGCCGCCGTAGGGCGCGAGGGTGAAATAGGCGGCCGCGATCTCGTCCTTCGAGTAGTGACGTTCCAACTGGATCGCGCGGAACATCTGCCGGCACTTGCCCGCGATCGTGCGCGTTTCGAGTTTCCACCGCAGCCTGCTCAACTGCATGGTGAGGGTCGATCCACCACCGAGTTTTTGTCCGGAAACCACGCCCCAAGAGGCGCGCGCGATCGACCGGGGATCGACGCCCGGATGCTTGAAAAACCGGCGGTCCTCCATTTCCAGCGTGGCTTCCAGCATGGCGGGGGAGATCTGATCGAGCGTCGCCGACAGGCGCAGCATGCCATCGCTTGTGGTGGTCAGAAAGATGACCTCGCCATCGCGGTCGAGCACCGTGCGGGAGAATTCCAAGTCCGGCGGCAGCAGGTCCGGCTTCGGCAGCAAGGCATAACTCAGCGCCGCGATGAGCATCATTGCACCTGCCAGCATCAGCGCGGAAACGCTGAATGCCTTCCATCTGGAACGGCGGACGGACATTGCTTTAATATATCAGTTCCGAGGCAGCACCATCAACTTCCCGCCCGTGCCATTCGCGCGGACTGAGGCTTCATACATGTCTTCGGCGTAGGGCGGCGGGACGATGTAGTTGCCGGCACAGGTCGGACGCAGCGCGTATTCCAGCGTGAGCGAAGCCTCCGGCTGGAGGCCCAGATAGATGAGCGCGCGGTCCTCGCGGACGTCGATGTAATCCGTCCCCTGCCGGGTGGCCAGGCCGGGCCTGAGCGAGCCGGCCTCGCCCGGCGGGGCGAGTTCGAAGCCACCGGGCAGCATCTCGGTGATCGCCAGGTTGGGCAGTTCGGTCTTGGTGAGGTTGCGGATCGTCAGCTTGGCGAAGATCGTTTCACCCAGCTTGCCGTGGGCCACCGGTTGTCCGTCCGCATCCAGCAGCTCGCGGCGGATTTCGAGGTGCTTGCCGCCGGCCTCGGTCGGCAGTTCCCTCGCGAATCCCTTCTCGATCGTCTGATACCACGCGCCGAGGCCCTGCGGCGAACCATCGGCGAAGAAGAAGCGGACCATGCCTTCCGGCACGTTCACGCTCAACTGCCCCATCGCCGGTCCGGCCAGTATTTCTGGTTTTCCGTCCTTCACCGAGGCGATTCCCGCCATCACTCCGCTGTCCTTCGAGAGGTCGGCATAGGCCTTTAGCGCCTGGATACTCCACGCCGCGGAGAGCGTGTGGAAATCGCCCTGCTCGATCATTTCGGTGAGCGGCTTCATCTCCTCGTAAGTGAGCTTGCGGGCGACCTCCGGAAAATGCCGGCACAGCACGGTGAATGTGGTGGCCTCGCGGGTCAGCCGGCTTTGATAGAAATAATAGCCATATCTCCAGTTTTGCGGCAGCGGCTTGCGCAGTTCGGCGCGGTGGGCGTCAAGCAATTGCATGGCGGCCGTTTCCTTTTTCAGCATTCGCCAGATCGATGCCAGCCACACGGCGGTCGAGTCGCGATGCCATAACTCCTTCGGCACGTTCGCTTCCATGAAGTCCTGGAGTTTCAGCGCGTAGTTGGTGGTCACCTCCTCGTTCCGGGTGAGCAGATAGATCGCGGCGGCCCGCATCTCCGCCTCCCAGCGGGTTCGGTGGTAGCGGTAGTAGTCGGTGCCAGAAGGCTTCGCAACCTCGGCATCCGCCATGTAGCGGAGCCGCCGCATGGTGGACTGGTAGAGACGGGCCGGAACGTCGAAGCCGCTGTTTTTGCACTCGGTCAGGAAATGGCCGACATAGACGGTGACGTAGTCAAAGCCTTCCGGCGAATACGCCGCCCACCAGCCGAAACCGCCATTCGGCCCCTGGCGGCGCGAGAGCTGATTGATGACATCGGCCACCGCCTTCGCGGCTTCCTCCCGATCGAGCCCGAAATTCGCATCGTCCTTCAGCACCAGCCACGGGAACGCCCGGCTGGTGATCTGCTCGGTGCAGCCGTGCGGGTATTCCCTGAGATAGGCCGAGAGCCCATGGGCCAGGCCGAGCGGCGTGGTGGAAACCACCGCCTGCCGTTCCGCCAGCTCCTCGAACATCGGGTGATTCACCGCCACGTCATGCGAGCCGTTGCGGAACCATCCGCTCTGGACCTTCGCCGCGCGGGCGACGCCCGGACGCACGCTGAACGAACTGCGGGTGACCTGTTGGCTGGTTCCACCCGAGGCCGTGAATCTCAACTCGCCATTTCCTCACCGATCCGTCGCGCGGCAGCGATAACTGACCGTCGCTTCCTTGCCCACAGGTATCGTGTGGGAGTCGGGAGGGGTTTCGAGGATCTCGACGCCGCCGAGCGTTTCCACCTCGACCTTCACCTGATCGGTGGCGGCATCGCCTTCGAGTTGATTCGCCACGGTGACCGAGGCGGTGAATTCATCACCCGGCACGACGAACAGCGGTGTGGTGGCTTGCAACACGAAGTCGCCTTTCACGATGGTTTGGGCCTCGCCCACGCCCACCGCATCGTCGGCCACGGCGACCGCCATGATTTTCAGCCGTCCGGCGAAGTATTCCGGGACTTCGTAAAACACCTCCTGCCGTTCCGGCCCGGCGTTTACGAAACCACTCCAGAAAACCACCGGAGCATCGCGGCGGCGCTTGAACGGGTTGAGCCCCATTTTGAGTTCCGGGATGGCCGCGCCCGCGCCCTCATCGCCGCCGTCGCCTCCGATCGCCAGCGCCTTGCGCAGCAGGCTGAACTCGGGCATCAGCACGTCCATGAGTTGATAGGTTTCCACTTCGAGTGCGGCGGTGGGCAGCAGGCGGCGCAGCGGGTCCGGCGCCTGATAGTTGCTGACCAGGTGAATGCCCTCATCCACCGCCCAGATGACCACCTTGCCGTTCTTCGGCGTTTGATAGCCGATCGCCAGCCGTTCGCCGGGCCGCACGCGGTCCACGGCATCGATCGTCACTGCCATTTCCCTGTCACCGCGCGCGGCGTCGATTGGCATGATGCCGCTGGCCAGCGGGTTGAGGAAGACATCGGGTGAATCGAGCGCGCGCGCCATGACCACGCTCAGATAGACGCCGCCCTCGATGTTCTCCGGCAGTTTGATCGTCTGCACGGAGGTCTTGGAATCCACTTTGAACCATTTGGATACCAGCACGCTGTCGCGCTCGATCGTGATCAGCCCGGCTCCGGTGAACGGTGTGGTTAGTGAAAACTCCAGCTCCTCGCCAGGCAGCCATTTCTTGTCGGTGAAACGGATTTCCAATTCACCGCTGCGTTCGAGGTTTTTGGTGGCGTCGCCCTTGCCCGACACGTGGAACGGAATCGAGCACAAGGCCTGCCCCGACGCGTTGCGGTATTCGTAGCGGAAACTGCCGGGCGTTTCCATCGGCAGCTTCAGCACCTGCGGTTTAGCCGGCAGTGATATCTTGACGGATTCGAGGGTTTCATCGCGCTTCTGCGACTCGTAGGCCAGGCTGCCGTTGTGTTGTTTGGTGAGAACCGAGACATGCTTGGTCTGGATCAACACGCGGGTGATATCGGCGGCGGCCACCGCCTTGCCGTCAGGACCGATGGCCAATACCTCAACCTGCACCGGATCGCGCTCGTCGAGATAACTCAGGCTGCGCTCCGCCTTGTGGCCGATCAGATACGCCTGCGCCGAAACCAGGGTGCTCAGCGAGGTGCGGACGCCACGCCCGCCATCGGCTTCGAAGCCTTCCAGTTCGACGCGCGCCCGAAGCATCGGCGCGGTGTGCGCTTCCATGTCGAGCGTCAGTTTTGCCCGGCCGTTTTCGTCGGTGGTCGCATCGGCCAGATCGATCACCTGTGTGTCATGGCGATTATTGTTAGATAAGCCGAATGTCCACTCCGGCCACTTCGGGAAATACGGGTTCACGGGATCGAGATGGAGCTTGGCGGCGATGCGGCGATCCGCGGCGGCCATGCCGAACAGGGTGTCGAGCTGCACCGTCACCGCCAGACCCTCCGGCGCGCACCAGCCATCGCCGGCATCGGGCACGAAGTTCGCCTTGATCTTGAGCCGGTCCGGCTGGAACTCCTCGACGCGGACGACGGTGTCGCCGAGAAAGAGCGACTCCCGGCGCATCCCGCCTTGTTCCGGCATCGGGCGTTCGAGCGATACCCACCATGGCCCGGTCGGCGCCGATTCCGCGGTGGGAATCGTGTGCGAGAACACGCCGCCTTCATCGAGCTTGAGCGGATAGCGGCCCGCGATGTCGCGCTTGGCATTCGTCACCACCAGTTCGACCGGCAGACCGGCCAGTTCGCCCGTCCAATCGCGCTGGCGGACGATGCCGCCGACGTGGATTTCCTCGCCCGGACGGTAAATCCCGCGCTCGGTGAAGAGCGAGGCGGTCAGCGCCGAGGCATCGCTGTAACGCACGCCGCCGACGGCGTAACGCGAGCTGTCCACCAGTCGCTCGCTTTTTGCCCACGGGATGAAGGCGAGGTCGTCGCCCTTGCTCGCCACCAGCGCCACCGGCACGAGTTCGCGTTCGAGGCCGCGGAGCGAGGGAATGCCGGCCATCCCCGCGGCATCGGTGGTCGCGGTCCGGAGCACCTTGCCGTTTTTCGCGAGCACGGAAATTTTCACGCTATCGACCGGGCCGCGCTCGCTGAATGACTGCACGAAAACCGCGCGGCTGCCATCCGCCGCCTCCTTCATGATCAGCCCGAGATCGGTGACCAGGATGAAACGCCCGTCCCGCATCCGGTCGCCGGCCGGGTAGCTGGCGTCGGAGTCGGAACGATGCGAGTAGCCATAACTCCGGACGCCCTCGGGAGTCAGCGGCAGCCACTCGCGGTCCGGCGATTCCTTCGCCACCTCGCCATCGTCCGGCGTGCGGGGGCGCACGCCTTCGACTGTTAGATAAAACAAGCCGCGTCTTTTTTTCTGTCCATCGATCAAGGGCGCGAAATCAAAAGACGAATAATTCACCGCATACTCGCCCTGTTTTGCGATCGCCTGGACGGATTGCTCGTAATCCGAAATGTCCTCGAATCCGAAGCCGCCCATGAAGTGCGGCGACTCGAAGCTGCCCCGCGTCTGGCTGACGAGGTGGTTGATCTGATCCGGCTTCACGCGTGCCACGGTGTGGCGGAGGTGGTCGATGCCGCGCGACTGCACGCTGATCTTGCGTTCGCCGTTGAGCGCGAGCAGTCCGCCATTTCCCATCAGCGACGCCTCGCGCGGGATCGCGACCAAGGTGGTGACTTCGCGGTATTCCTCCGGCGTCACGAAACCGCCCGGACCGGCGGTTTCCTTCGCCACCTTGACGAAGACCTTGCCGCCCGGCTGCTGCGGGACGCGGAAAACCAGCGCTTCTTCCATCGGTGGCGCGCCCGGCGTGAGGACCAGCTCCAGTTCCATCTTCCGCGATCTCGCCAGCACCTCGTCGCCGACGTTTTCCTTGGTCCATGATTTCCAGTTTCCGTTTTCGTCCTGTTCCTCCGGGGGGAGTTTCCATGCCTCCACGGATTTCGCGACGGAAGCGGGCATCGCAGGGATGCTGAGCTGCACGAGCAGCGCCTGCTCTGGCTCACCGTCGGCGGTTTTGCGCAGCATGCTGCCGACTGAATCGATGAAGAAAAGCGAGTCGCGGCTGTAGGCGGTGAGCTTGGTCTGGAGATCCTCTTCGGTCGGCACGCCGCCCGTCGCAGCCTTCATCCCGGCGGCGAAATTGAACAGGATGAGATCCTCCTTCTCGCCCGGTTTCATCAAGGGCGAGCGAAGATAAAAGCGGCGCGGATCCTCCGGCTCGGGCAGGA
>DATISV010000697.1:0-7298 GCA_035468505.1 Luteolibacter sp.
CGGCCGCAGCTCGAGGCGGCGGTGAAATACCTCACGCTGAATTTCATCGCCTCCGCCTTCTTCCTCGTCGGTCTCGGCGTGCTCTACGACATGACCGGCACGCTCAACATGGCGGACCTCTCGGTGAAAATCGCGGCCGTCGGCGACAACGGACTGATCCTTTCCTCCGCCGTGCTTTTCCTGGTGGCCTTCGGCATCAAGGCAGGCGTCTTCCCGTTCTACTTCTGGCTGCCGTCGTCCTATCACGTCACGCCCACGCCGGTGGCGGCCCTGTTCGCCGGACTGCTCACCAAGGTGGGGGTTTACGCCTGTGTGCGGGTCTTCACGCTGGTTTACGGCGGCCATCAGGATTTTCTCGCGCCGCTGCTGCTGGCCATCGGAGTGCTCACCATGATCACCGGCGTGCTCGGCGCGGCCAGCCAGTTCTTCATCCCGCGCATCCTCTCGTTCCACATTATCAGCCAGATCGGCTACATGATCGTGGGACTCGGCTTCTTCACCCGCGGAGCCATCGCCGCCACCATCTTCTACATCGTCCACCACATCCTGGTGAAGGCGAACCTGTTCCTGATCGGCGGCATCATCGCCCGCAGGACCGGCTCGCAGGCGCTCGCCATGACCGGCGGACTCTACAAGAAAGCGCCCTGGCTCGCCGTCCTCTTTCTCATTCCCGCCATGTCGCTCGGCGGCATCCCGCCGCTTTCCGGCTTCTTCGCCAAGTTCGTGCTGGTGCGGGAGGGCATCGCCATCGGTCAGGGATGGGTGATCGCCGCCGCACTCGCCGTGGGGCTGCTCACGCTCTATTCGATGGTCAAGATCTGGAACGAGGCCTTCTGGAAAGACGCGCCGATGGGCGACCGCCAGCCGGACCGGAAAGTTCCGCTCCTCATGCTCGCTCCCTGTGTGGCGCTGGCCGCATGCACCATCGCCTTCGGCGTGTTCCCGGGGGTGTTTCTCGATATCGCCGACCGCGCCGCCGCCCAGCTCACCGATCCCGCCGCCTACATCGAGGCGGTGCTTCAAGCTCCAGCCACCCCGCCCGCAGAACCATGAAACTGGTCCACGCACTGGTCTTCGCACTGATCTACCTGTGGCAGGTCATCCATTCCACATGGAAGCTGGCGCTCATCGTCCTGCATCCCAGGCCGGAAATCCGCCCATGCTTCATCGACGTCCCGCTGGACCTCCGCGGAGAGCTGCCGCGTTTCCTTTTCGCCTGCCTCGTTTCCATGACCCCCGGCACGATGAGCGTGGGACTCGATCACGATCGCGGCGTGCTCATCGTCCACGCGCTCGACGCGCCCGACCCCGACGCCGCCGTCAGGGAAATGAAACGAACCCTCGAACAGCCGCTCGTCCGCATCTTCGGCCGCGGTTGAACGACGCGCCATCCGCCCGCCATGCTTTTCACCATCTGCCACATCCTCCTGACGATCTCGCTCGCCATGACCGCCTGGCGGCTGTTCAGAGGTCCCACCGCGGCGGACCGCATCCTGGCCATCGACCTGCTGGCGGTGATCACCGCCGCCGCCGTGGTGTTGCACGCCATCGACACCGGTGAACCGGTCTTCCTGGACGTGATCGTGGTGCTGGGCGTCATCGTGTTCTTCGGCACCGTGGCCCTCGGCCGCACCCTCAAGCGCATTCCCTGAAACCATGAATGAAACCCTCATCGGCCTGATCTGCATCCTTGGATCCCTGGCGGTACTGCTCGCCGCGCTGGGCGTCGTGCGGTTGCCGGATTTCTTCAGCCGCACCCACGCCGCCACCAAGGCCAGCGCCTTCGGTCTTGGCTGCTTTCTGTTAGCCGCCTGCATCGCCTTCCCCCAGGCGAACGTGATCCTGAAATCCATCTTCGCCCTGATCGCCCTGTTCCTCACCCTGCCCGTCGCCACCCAGGCGCTTGCCGATGCCGTGCATACCGGCAAGGACAACGACTATGGCGACGACGATTAGACCGGTTGCCTAAAACGATTGCCGAAACCCGGCATCGGAAATGGCGGACCGCCTGTCCCGGGAACCGGATCGTCACATTTCCAGCATCAGGCGCGCGGGAGCTTCGAGCAGTTCCTTGATGCGGATCAGGAAGGTGACGGCTTCCTTGCCATCGACGAGCCGGTGGTCGTAGCTGAGGGCGAGATACATCATCGGGCGGATGACGACCTTGCCGTCCACGGCGACCGGACGCTGCTGGATGGCGTGCATTCCGAGGATGCCGCTTTGCGGCGGGTTGAGGATGGGTGTGCTGAGCAGCGAGCCGTAGGTGCCGCCGTTGGAGATGCTGAAGACGCCGCCTTGCAGGTCTTCGATGAGCATCTTGCCCTCGCGCGCCTTGGTGGCGTAATCGAGGATGTCCTTTTCGATTTGCGCGAAGGATTTCCCGTCGCAATCGCGCAGCACGGGGACGACGAGTCCCTTCTCGGTGCCGATCGCCACGCCGATGTCATAGAAATGGTTTTCAATGATATCATTTCCCTCAATGCGCGCGTTGATCGACGGGCAGTCCTTGAGCGCCTGGGTGACGGCTTTGACGAAGAACGACATGAAGCCGAGTTTGACGCCGTGTTTTTTCACGAACTCCTCCTGCACCGCCTTGCGCAGGTCCATCACGGCGGACATGTCCACCTCGTTGAAAGTGGTGAGAATGGCGGCGGTCTGCTGGGCGTTGACGAGGTGGGTGGCGATCTTGCGGCGCAACATCGACATCTTGCGGCGCGTGGTGCGGCCGTCGTCCTGTAGCGGCGGCCTGCGATCTTCGTCAACGCGACCGTCGTCACTTTCATCACGCGTGGGTTGCCCGGCCGGTTTGGCGGCCTTGGGCACGGCGGCGGTGGCGGGTTTTTGCGGTGCTTCGGGGGTGGACTGGCGGACTGAAGTCCGCGCTCCGTCGCCGCCCGGGGTGATGTTGGCGATGACCGTGCCGATGGCGACCTCCTCGCCTTCCGGCACCAGCACCTTCAGCACGCCATCCACCGGCGATTCGAGTTCGTTGGAGACCTTGTCGGTTTCGAGCACCACGAGCGTTTCGCCGGCGACAACCGTCTCGCCGTCGTTCTTTCTCCACGACGCGACGTTGGCGGAAGTGACGGATTCGCCTGAGGCCGGGACCTTGATATCCACCGGTTTGGCATCCGCGGCGGGTTCGGGTTTGGCGGCGGGTTTGGCTTCTTTGTTGTTGTCCGGTTTCGCAGCGGTTTCGGGCTGACGCTCCGTTTCCTCGATGCGTGCGATCAGGGTGCCGATGGGCACTTCCTCGCCTTCGTTGACGACGATTTCGAGCACGCCGTCGGCGGCGGCTTCGAGTTCATTGGAGACCTTGTCGGTTTCGAGGGTGACGAGTGTTTCACCACGGGCGACACGTTCGCCGTTCTTCTTGTGCCAGCGGGCGACATTGGCGGTGGTGACGGATTCGCCGGAGGCCGGGATGGTGACTTCGATGGCCATGACTTGGGAAAGGTTGCGGTTGGGGAAGGTGAAAAGGATATCAGACGGTGAACGCTTGTTCGAGCAGCGCCTTCTGCTCGCGGTAATGGGTGGCCTTGGAGCCGGCGGCCGGGCTGGAGGCGGCATCGCGACCGGCATAGCGGACGCGGCTGCCGACGCAGCGTTCGAGCCGCGGCCAGATATACGACCATGCGCCCATGTTGAGCGGTTCCTCCTGGCACCAGACGAAGTGCGAGGCGTTGGGATACTGGCCGGCGATGGCCTGCACCATCTCGCGGTGGAACGGGTAAAGCTGCTCGATGCGGACGATGGCCGCATTGCCGATCTCGCGCTCGCGGCGCCATGCCAGCAGGTCGTAGAACACCTTGCCGGTGCAGAAAATCACGCGGCTGACATGGGCGGCGTCGAGCGATTCGTCGGGATCCGGCAGCACTTCCTGGAAGCAGTTTCCTTCGAGGAAATCGTCGATGCGCGAGACCGCCTCGGGACGTCCTAACAGGCTCTTCGGAGTCATCAGGACGAGCGGCTTGCGGAAATCGCGGTGTTTCTGGCGGCGCAGCGCGTGGAAATACTGCGCGGGCGTGGTGAGATTGCCGACAATCATGTTTTTCTCGGCACAGAGCTGCAGAAAGCGTTCCAGACGCGCGCTCGAGTGCTCGGGACCCATGCCTTCGTAGCCGTGGGGCAGCAGCATGACGAGATCGGTGGGCGTCTGCCACTTCGATTCGGCGGAGGAAATGAACTGGTCGATGATGACCTGCGCGCCGTTGGAGAAATCGCCGAACTGCGCTTCCCACAAGGTGAGCATTTTCGGATAGCAGAGCGAGTAGCCGTAATCGAAGCCAAGCACGGCGAACTCCGAGAGCAGCGAGTTGTGCACGCAGAATTTCCCCTGGTCCGGCGCGATGTGTTCGAGCGGGATGAATTTTTCCGTGGATTCGTAATCGTGAAGGACCAGGTGGCGCTGCGAGAAGGTGCCGCGCGCGACGTCCTGGCCGGAAAGCCGGACCGGCTTGCCCTCCATCAACAGCGAGCCGAACGCGAGCGACTCGGCAAAGGCCCAATCGACCGGACCGTCGTTTTCGATCGCCTCGACGCGGCGCGGAAAAAAGCGCTTTTCGAGCGTCGGATTGAGCCGGAAATCGTCGGGCACGGCGGTCAGCGTGCGGCCGATCTGCCGCAGCCGCTCGGCCGGGATGCCGGTGGCCACCGGCGCGTGCGAATACTCGGGCTGGAGGATCCCGGTGGAGCCGCTGAACGCGGTGCGGTCGCCGGCCTCGTGCAGTTCGAGCATTTTCTGATAGCCCTGCTCGAGCCGGTCCCAGATTTCGCGTTCCATCGCATCGACCTCCTCTGCGGAGGCGGTGCCTTCATCGACGATCTGTTTCTTATAGATCGTGCCGAAGGTCGGGCGCTCGGCGATGCGGCGTGCGACAAGCGGCTGGGTGAACGCGGCTTGGTCCGCCTCGTTGTGGCCTTGTCGGCGGTAGCAATACATGTCGATGACGATGTCGCGCGCGAATTTCTGGCGGAACTCGAGTGCGAACATCGCGGCCCAGAACAGCTCCATCGGCTCCTCGCCGTTCACGTGGAGAATCGGCGCATCCACCATCTTGGCGACGTCGGTGGCATATGCCGATGAACGGGCGTCGGCCGGCACGGTGGTGAAACCGATCTGGTTGTTGATGATGATGTGGATCGTACCACCGGTGCGGTAGCCAGGAAGCTGCGAGAGGTTGAGCACCTCTGCGACCGAGCCTTGGCCGGCGAAGGCCGCGTCGCCGTGCAGCAGGATCGGCAGCACGCGCGAGCGGTCGATTTCCCCGTCGGTTTCCTCGCTGAGCAGGCGCTGGCGGGCACGGGCCTTACCCTGGACCACGGCATTGACCGCCTCAAGGTGGCTCGGGTTGGCGGCGAGGCTCACGCGCACCTTGCCGTCCGGCAACTCGCGCTCGCTGTCGTAACCGAGATGATATTTCACATCGCCGTCGCCGGCCACCAGGTCGGGCTCGTAGTTCGGCGTGAACTCATAGAGCACGGTGGTAATCGACTTGCGGACGAAATTCGCCAGCACGCACATGCGACCGCGGTGGGACATGCCCATGTCGATCGAGCGCACGCCATGCGACGGGCAGGCTTCGAGGATGGCATTGAGCAGGATCATCGCGCCCTCGCCGCCCTCGTTGGAAAAGCGTTTTTCGCCGAGGAAGCGCTTGCCGAGGAAATGTTCGAAAATCTCCGCCTCCAGCACCCAGCGCAGCGCCTTGGTTTTCTGCTCCGGCGTGCCACCCGACCTCGCCCCATGCGACTCGATGCGCTCGCGCAGCCAGTGGCGTACCGGGGTGAAATGAATGTGCATGAACTCGAAGCCGATATGGCCCGAGTAGGTTTTTTCCAGCACGCCGATCATGTCGCGCAGCTTCATGCGCTCGCCGTGGCGGAAGTAGGCGTTCCATGCCACACGGTCGAGGTCGGCTTGGGAAAGCCCGTATTGCTCGATGTGCAGGCGCGGATTCGGCTCCGGCTTTTCCTCCAGCGGATTGATATGAGCCTGCGTGTGGCCGAGCGTCCGGTAGTTGTAAATGAGTGCCACCACGCGGCCGAAGAATACCAGATCGCTGTCGCTGCACGCTTCGCCAGTCGTGCCCACCGCGTCCTTGCCGCGCTCCTTGGGCCGCACGCAGCCGAGTTCGAAGCCCTCGAAAAACGCCGCCCACGTCTCTTCCACCGAACGTGGATCGGCGAGCCATTGGGCGTATTTCGCATCCAGCAAATCCGCGTTTTGTCGCGCCGAAACCGAGGTATTCATGGGATCATTCATCAAAAACGTTTGGCGAGCCCGCGATTTCCCGCTTGGCCCGCCACGCGAGCGACCTCAATAAGTGTCGCGTCCCACCGCGTCAACCGCCGACGCCACCGATTTTCCCGTCATCATGTCCATGATCGAAGTCCACGAACTCCGCAAAAATTACGGTCGCCACATTGCCGTGCGCGACATCTCGTTCAACGTGGAGCGCGGCGAAATCGTCGGTTTCCTCGGTCCCAACGGCGCGGGCAAAACCACCACCCTGCGCATGCTCACCGGATACCTGCCGCCGAGTGCCGGCAGCGCCCGCATCGCCGGCTTCGATGTCTTCCGCGACTCGCTCGATGCCCGCCGCCGCATCGGCTACATGCCGGAAAACGTGCCGCTTTACGACGACATGCGGGTGCGCGAATACCTCAGGTTCCGCGCGCAACTCAAGGGGCTCGACGGCGCCACCACCCGCCGCCGTCTCGGCGAGGTGCTCGAAAGCTGCGGCCTCACCGGCGTGCGCCGCAAGATGATCAAGACGCTCTCCAAAGGCTACCGCCAGCGCGTGGGCCTGGCCGACGCGCTGATCCACGAACCCGAACTGCTCATCCTCGACGAGCCCACCAACGGCCTCGATCCCAACCAGATCCGCCAGATCCGCGAACTCATCCGCCAGCTCGCCAGGAACCACACGGTCCTGCTTTCCACCCACATCCTCCACGAGGTGGAAATGACCTGCAACCGAGTCATCATCATCGACAACGGCAAGATCAAGGCCGCCGACACCCCGGAGAACCTCACCCGCGACATGCGCGCCGCCGGCCGCCTGCAAGTGGAGATCCAGGCCGATTCCGACGTCTCCGCCGGAGCCATCAACCGGCTCGACCACGTGAAAAAAGTCGCCAGCGAGCCGCTTGAGGACGAATGGTCGCGCCACACCGTGTGGGTCGATTCCGGCACCGACGCCCGCGAGCGCATCGCCCGCCTCGCCGCGCAGAACGGCTGGCCGCTGCGTTCGCTGTTCCGCCACGAGGCCACGCTGGAGGACGTTTTTGTGGAA
>DATISV010000698.1:0-5336 GCA_035468505.1 Luteolibacter sp.
CGGGTTCGAGGGCATGATCCGCCACAACGTGAACGCCATCACCGAGTCCCTCGCCGCTGAATGAACGCGCCGCGCTGGCTCTCCTCCCCGCTCGTCGGCACGGCCGGCGTGATCGCCGGGCTGTGCCTCATTTCCGTGCCGCTGAGCAAACTCACTTCCGCCGCACCCGCGCCGCCGCCGGTGCCGGTGGCCGTGGAATCGGAGCGAACAAGCGCCGTGCTGCGCCTCAAGCTGCTCGCCCCGGCGGAGCGGGTGGCGGTTAGCGGGCCGGGTGGGCGAATTTTGTTAGAGATGCGCGATGCGGAGGCCGGTGAATCGGAGCACGATGTTGCGCTGGAACTGGTGGAGGACGGCGTGGACCTCGACCTCGTCATCGAAGGGAGCCGCGCCAGCGGGGAAACCGCCGCGTTTCTCACGGTAATGCCCGACGGCCGCGAGGAGCGCACGCGCTACACCACCGGCGAGGGCGACTTCGGCGACATCCTGCGCTTCGAATGGCCCCACGCGCATTGATATAATTTCCCAAAGATATCACATCATGTCCGCCTCCGCCCACGACAACTGCGCCCACTGCGGCCACCACCACGAGCTGCGGGTGGAACGGCTCACCGTGCGATACCACGAGCTGGAAGCGCTGAGCGACGTTTCCTTTTCCACTTCCTGCGGCGTATGCGTGGCGTTGATCGGTCCGAACGGCGCGGGCAAGAGCACGCTGCTCAAGGCGGTGGCCGGCCTGCAGCCGATCGCCGCCGGCGGAGTCCTGTGGCGCGGCACGCGCGTGGCGCGCTGGAGCCGCGAGATCGCCTATCTGCCACAGCGCGAGAACGTGGACTGGCAGTTTCCCATCACGGTGCGCGGCGTGGTGCGCATGGGGCGCTTTCCGCAAGCCGGCTGGTGGCGGCCGTTTTCGCGCCATGACGACGAGGCGATCGACCGCGCCATCGCGATGATGCATCTCGATGACTTGCAGGACCGGCAGATCAGCCAGCTCAGCGGCGGCCAGCAGCAGCGGGTCTTCATCGCGCGGGCGCTGGCGCAGGAGGCGCACGTGCTGTTGCTCGACGAGCCGTTCACCGGGCTCGACCGCAACTCGAAATCCGCGCTCGCGGAAACGCTGCGAGTGATCGCCGAGGAAGGCCGGCTCATCATCGCCTCGCATCACGATCTCGACACGGTGCGCGACATCTACGACGAGGTCCTGCTGCTGCGCCGCAAGGCGGTCGCGTACGGACCGGTGGCGGAAGTTTTCACACCGGAGAAAATCGATCAAACCTTCGCCGGGGAAAGGGGGGCCGCATGATCGACTGGCTTTTGGAACCGCTCGACCATGCCTTCAACCGGCGCGCGGTGCTCGCCGCGCTGCTGATCGGCTGCACCAATGGCTACGCCAGCGCCTTCGTGGTGCTGCGCAAGTCCGCGCTCAAAGTCGGCTCACTCTCGCACGCGCTGCTGCCCGGCATCGCGCTGGCGATCCTGGTGGTGGGGCTGCACGACTGGAGCGCGTTCCTCGGCAGCCTGTTCGCCGCGCTCATCATCGGTCTCGGCTCGCTCGCCGTTTCCCGCGGCTCGCGGCTCGACCACGACTCGGCGCTCGCGATTTTATATACCGCGGCCTTCAGCGGCGGCATCATCCTGCTGCGCCGCCTCGGTGTGGCGCAGGAAATGGAGGACTGGCTGTTCGGCAACATCATGGGCCTTCGCGACAGCGACCTGTGGACGAACTTCTGGATTTCCTTCGCCGCGCTGGGCATCCTAACAGCCCTGCACCGGCCGCTGTTGATGACGCTGTTCGACGCCGAGGTGGCCGCCACGCTCGGCGTGCCGGTGCGCGCGCTCAACTACCTGCTGATGGCCGTGCTCATCGTGGTGCTGATCTCCTCGCTGCAGGCGGTCGGCTGCATGCTGGCCATCGGCCTGCTGGTGGCTCCCGCGGCGACGGTCTATCTTCTGACGGACTCCACTCATGCGATGTTCTGGGGCGGCGCGCTGGTCGGCGGGATCACCTCCGCCTTCGCGGTGCTGGCCGGCTGGTGGCTCAACATCGAGCAGGGGCCGGCGATCGTCCTGATGCTCGGCGCGGTCTTCGCCATGGCATTTCTGCTGGGCCCGAAATACGGCATGGTGGCGCGCGTGTCACGTTCGAGGAAATCCCCTCAGGCAAACCACTTGTCCAGATAAGCGTCCGCCGCCGCGCGATGGGAGTTTTGCTTTTCCGCGGACATTTTCAACCACGAGCGGGCGATCATCGAAAGGCGCGGATTGCCTTGGAAGAAGTCGAGGTGGTCGGCGATGAAGGACCAGAACAGCCCATCCCAGACGGCACACCAGCCGCCCTTCGGCTCGTCGGACATCTTGAGCAGATAGTTCGAACCCGAGATATAAGGTTTGGTGGTGAAGGTGCCGCCGTCGGCGAATTGCGACATGCCATACACGTTGGGCACCATCACCCAGTCGTTGGCATCGACGAAGAGTTCCATGAACCAGCGATAGACCTCATCGGGGCGAATGCGGCAGAGCAGCATGAAGTTGCCCAGCACCATCAGCCGCTCGATGTGGTGGCACCAGCCCTCGCGCAGCACCTGGCGGATCACGCGGTCCACCGGCGGGATGCCGGTGGTGGCGGTGTAGAAGGCGGCAGGCATCGGGCGCTCGTGATGCCAGTAGTTCGCATTCCGGATTTCCACGCCGCGGTGGAGATAGATTCCGGCCATGAACTCGCGCCAGCCGATGACCTGTCGGATGAAGCCTTCGAGCGAGTTGGTTGGGATTTTTCCGGAACGTGCGGCGAAGGACAAAGCGCGTTGCACCACTTCCGACGGTTCGAGCAAGCCGATGTTGAGCGAGGGCGTAAGGGCGGAGTGATGGAGAAACGCGTGCCGTGTGGAGATCGCGTCCTCGTAAACGCCGAAGTCCGCGAAGCGCTGTTTGAGGAAATCCTCCAGCCACTGAAGCGCGTCGGCACGTGTCACCGGCCAGCGGAAATCCTCGAGCACGCCGGGGTTGTCGGGGAAATGTTTTTCCACATAACTGACGGCTTCCTCGACATAAGCATTGCGTGGCGCTTTGGGTTCGGACGGCGGGCGGTATCCGTTCGGGAGTTTCGCGCGGTTTTCCGTATCGAACGACCACTTGCCGCCGGCGGGCGTGCCGTCGTCCTCCATCAGGATGCCCATGCGCCGACGCTGCGCCTGATAGAAGGTGGCCATGAGCGGGCGCTTTTTTCCGGCGATCTGCCCGGCGATGAAATCCGGCGGACTGAGGAAACCCGGGGTTTGATGGAAGATCACCTCCATGCCGCGCCGCCAGGCGAAAGCGCGCACGCGTTTGCTGAGCAGGTCGTCCAGCGGGTCGGCGAGGTGCAGATGCGTGGTGTTCTTTGGCACGATCTCGTCGAGCGATGCGGCATCCGAGTTTTCCACGCAGCGCGGCTTCACACCCTGCGCATTCAACTCATCGGCATAGGCGCGCATCGACGCGCGGTGCAGCACGAGACGCTGCTTGTGCACGGCGTGCGGCCATTCGTCGTCGTTGCCGAAGTATAACGGGTCCTCGATGAGATAACACGTTTTCGCCGCGGCGATGGCCGGGTGTTTCGCGAACAATTGGTGCGGGAAAACCAGCGCGATTTCCATGGACGGTCAGAACGTGCGGATGTTGGAAAGTCCGCCGTCGGGCCGGAGCGTCTGGCCGGTGATGAAGCCGGCGGCATCGGAGAGCAGGAAGTTGACCAACTCCGCGGTTTGCGACGGATCGCCGACACGTTGGAGCGGGTGGCGTTTCGAAGCAGCTTCGCGTTTCGCCTCGCTGCCTAACAGAGTAGAGGCGAGCGGTGTGTCGGTGAGCGAGGGGGCGATCACATTGACGCGGATCTTCGGCGCGAGTTCCGCGGCCAGCGAGCGTGCAAGACCTTCCACCGCCGCCTTGGCCGCGGCGATCGCGGCATGGAATGGCATGCCCTGTGCCACCGCCACGGTGGAGAACAGGACGATCGAGGCCTCAGGCGCGGCTTTCAATGCGGGCAGGGCCGATTGGATCGCGGAGACCGCGCCGAGGCAGTTGATGCCGAAGTCGGTGAGAAAATCGTCGGCGCTGAGGCGGTGGAACGGCTTGAGCGTGATGGTGCCGGGAAAATAGACGAGGCCGTCGATCGCCGGCGGGAGATCGAGTTTCGCAGGTTGCAGGGCGTCGAACGGCTGGACCTGGATGCCGAGTTCGGCGAGCGGTCCGGCGTTGCGCGCGGCGGCGATGACGGTGTCGCCTTGATCAATGAGACGCCGTGCGGTGGCCAGGCCGATGCCGGAATTTCCGCCAATGAGCAGGATGGTGCGTGACATGCCGGAAAGTGGGCGGGAAGCCCGGCGCGTCAAGCGGCAGGGCGCCGGTTCACGCAACACTCTCGAACACGCCGCCACCGAGCAGGCGGCCGCCATCGTAGAAGGCGCAGATTTGTCCCGGCGCGATGGCGCGTTGCGGTCGATGGAAATCGAGCCGCACGCGGCCATCATCGAGTGCCTCGACCGCCGCGGGCTCCGCTTTTGAACGATAGCGCGGCTGGGCCTCGACGCGGCGCAGAGATTCGATCGGCTCGTTGAGCGAGTTGAGGGTGCCGACCACGCATTGCGATACATAGAGCGAGCCTTCGCCCGGTCGGTCCCAGCCGACGATCAGGCGGTTGCGCGCGAGGTCCTTGCCCACCACCACCTAGGCCATGCCCTCGCGCGGCGAGGCGACGCCGTGGCCCTTGCGCTGACCCATGGTATAGAGGTGCAAGCCGCGGTGGCTGCCGAGCACGCGGCCATCGGCATCGACGATTTCGCCTGGCTCGTCCGGGATGTAATGACTCAGGAAATCGCTCATTTTCACCTGACCGAGGAAACAGATGCCCTGGCTGTCCTTTTTTACCGCCACCGGCAGATCGAAACGACGGGCGGTCTCGCGCACCTCCGGCTTGAGCATCTCGCCGGTGGGGAAAAGCGCGTGCGCGGCCTGGAATTGCGTCATCAGGGCGAGGAAATAACTCTGGTCCTTGTTCGGGTCCGCCCCGCGCAGGATGGCGGCGGCAACGTCTGTTAGATTCCGGCGCCGCGCGTAATGGCCGGTGCCGACGAATTCAAAGCCCTGCGACAGCGCGTAATCGAGAAACACGCCGAACTTCATCTCGCGGTTGCACCAGACGTCCGGATTCGGCGTGATGCCCGAGCGGTAGCCCTCGACGAGGTAATCGACGATGCGCGCACGGTAGGAATCGATCAGGTCGATGACGCGGAACTCGATGCCGAGCCTGGCGGCCACCGCGCGGGCGTCCACGATGTCCTGCTCCCACGGGCAATCGCCGG
>DATISV010000699.1:0-2419 GCA_035468505.1 Luteolibacter sp.
AATACAACTGCGGCGCGAGGTAATCGACCCAACCGTTCTTCAGCCACTTGCGCGAATCGCCGGCAAGATGCTCGTAGCTGTCGAGGCTCGCCTCGATGCCCGAAGGCACGCCGGGCCGCCAGATGCCGAACGGGCTGATGCCCACGCGCACCCACGGCTTGTCCTTTTTCACCGAGGACTACAGACTGCTCACGAATTGATCGACATACCCCCGCCGCTGGGCCGGCGATTTTCCGTCGGGAAATTTCAATCCGCCTTTCGGATAGGGATAGAAATAATCGTCGAGATGCACGCCATCGATGTCATATCTGCGCACCACGTCCATGATGACGCGCAGCGAATGATCGCGCGTCTCGGGATGCGCGGGATCGAGCCATTTCATGTCGCCGTAGCGTTTGGTGATATGCGGTTTCGAGCGCGTGACGTGGTTGGATGACGTCTGCTGCGAGGTATTGGAAAGCGCGCGGTAGGGATTGAACCACGCGTGCACCTCGATGCCGCGCGCGTGCGCCTCGCGGATCCAGTAGGCCAGCGGATCGTAACCCGGCGAGCGACCCATGGTGCCGGTGAGCCACGGGCTCCAAGGTTCGAGCGACGATTGATAGAGCGCATCGCACTGCGGCCGCACCTGGAACATCACGGCATTCATTTTCAGCGACACCAGCCGGTCGAGAATGGCGCGCGCCTGCGCCTGCTGGGAAGAGGCGCTCTGGCCTTTCGAGGACGGCCAGTCGATGTTGTAAATGGTGGCCACCCACGCGCCGCGGAATTCGCGGGCCAGCGCGGGCGGACGCTCGTTGGCCGGCTTGTAGGACTGAGCGGCCGCGGGAAAAATCAAAACGAGGAAAAACAACAACTGGCGCATCATCATGGCTTGGAAGATGCCGCATCACCGGCCGGGCCGCAAGCGCCCATGGCGGAATCCATTCCACGTTGCGCCGAGGCGGGTGCCGGCTACTCTGATTCCGCAAGTGATCGAAGTGCGATTCCAACGCGGCCTGTATCTGCCCGAGTGCGACCTCTGGCTCGATCCGTGGGACGCGAAGCCGCGGGCCTTCGTCTCGCACGGCCATGCCGACCACTTCGCGCGTCACTCGCAGGTGCTGTGCTCGGAAACGACCGCCGCCGTGCTGCGCGCCCGTTTTGGCATCGCGGCGGAGCGGCTCGCGCCCCTGCCGTTCCAGGTGCCGCAGGCGGCCGACGGTTTCCGCATCCAACTGCTGCCGGCCGGCCATGCCCCGGGTTCGGCGATGATCCACATCACGCGCCTCGGCGACCAGGCGAGCCTGCTTTACACCGGCGACTTCAAGACGCGTCGCTCCCGGGTTGCCGAGCCGGTGGTCTTCACCGCGGCCGACACCCTGATCCTGGAGACCACCTTCGGACTGCCGTCGTTCGTGTTTCCCGGGCAGATGGAAGTGGAGGCGGCGGTGATGGCTTTCGTGAACGATGCCATCGCCGACGGCGAAACGCCGGTGCTGTTAGGCTATTCGTTCGGCAAGGCGCAGGAAGCGCTCGCCCTGCTGGCGGAAAACGGCGTGCCCGTGCTGCTCCATCCGGTGGTGGCGGAAATGACACGCGTCTGCCGCGAGGCCGGAGTCGCCCTGCCCGAACCGGTGTCGCTCGAAGAAGGCGCGCCCGTGCCGCCCGGCCACGCCGTCATCGCCCCGCCCCACGCGCTGCGTGCCAAACTGATCCGCGGATTGAAAAACACCCGCAGCGCCATGCTCAGCGGCTGGGCGCTGCAACCCGGCGCCACCTACCGCTACCGCGTCGATGAGGCGATCCCGATGTCCGATCACGCCGACCACCCGGGCCTGCTCGAATGCATCCAGCGCGTGCGCCCGCGGCGCGTGCTCACGGTGCATGGCTACGCCCGCGAATTCGCCGCCGAACTGCGCGCCCGCGGCATCGATGCCTGGTCCGCCGCCGGTGGCGACCAGCTCGAACTTACCCCCGTGCTCGCCACGCCCGGATCCACCCGTCCAGGCACCGCCACTCCACGCCATGCCCGGCCATCCTGCGCATTGGCGGATTTCAGCGACGTCTGCCGCCTCGTCGGCGAAACCCGCAGCCGGCTCGCGAAAATCGACCATCTATCAGTCTATCTCGCCGGTCTTGAATCCACCGACGACCTCCGGCTGGCCGCCTTCTGGCTCAGCGGCGAGGCTCTGCCGCGCCGTGCCGGCCGGCGCAGCCTGCACGTCGGCCCGGCGATGCTACGGCGCGCCTTGCTCGCGTTGCCCGGCTGCCGCGAAGACCGCTACCGCGAAATTTCCACCAGCCAGAACGACTCAGCGCGCACCACTCGCCTGCTGCTTCAGGAGCTTTCGCTCCAGCCCGAGCCGCTCGATCTCGCCGGCCTGCACGGATTTTACCTCACCCTAGCGGAAACCACAGGCTTGATCGACCGGATGGA
>DATISV010000700.1:0-2996 GCA_035468505.1 Luteolibacter sp.
GATTCGTGGAGTTCGTGGAGCACCGCGCGGCGGGTGGGGCCGGTGTGGGCGGCGAGTTCCTCGTCGCTGAGTTCCTCTTCGAATAGACGGAGGTCGCGGTTGGCGGATGCATAGGCGCGCAGGGCCTCCTCGTCGGTGAAATAGATGACTTCCTCGTCATTTCCGGTGCGCACGCGGACCATGGCCTCGGGCAGGTGGCCGTCGGCACGGCGCGCCCCGAGGTATTCGCGGACATTGCCGCCATTTCCCTGGATGGATCGGAGGTAGCGGGCGAGCGACGAGAGGTTCTCGAGGATCACCTTGAGTTCGTCGGCGGTGAAAGTCCGGTTCCGGTCGCGGGTCTGGAGTTCGATTTCCGAGGAACCGAGTTCGATGAGGATCTGGTTCAGTTCATCGTCGTCCTGGACGTATTCGGAGCGCTTCTTGCGGGTCACGAGATAAAGCGGCGGCTGGGCGATGTAGAGGAATCCGCGCTTCACCAGATCCGGCATGAAGCGGCAGAAAAACGTGAGCAGCAGGGTGCGGATGTGCGAGCCGTCCACATCCGCGTCGGTCATGATGACGATCTTGTGGTAGCGGCATTTCCCGATGTTGAACGAGCCTTCCTGTTCGCCGTCGCCGATGCCCGCGCCGATGGCGGTGATCATGCTTTGGATCTCCTTGTTCTGGAGCGCGCGGTGCAGGCGGGCTTTCTCGACGTTGATCAGCTTGCCGCGCAGCGGCAGGATCGCCTGGGTGCGGCGGTCGCGCCCTTGTTTGGCGGAGCCGCCGGCGGAGTCACCCTCGACAATGTACAACTCGGACTTCGCGGGGTCGCGCTCCGAACAGTCGGCCAGCTTGCCGGGCAGGCCGCCGCCGGAGAGGGCGGACTTTCTAACGGTCTCGCGCGCCTTGCGGGCGGCCTCGCGGGCGCGGGCGGCGTTGACGGATTTCTCGATGACCTTCTTGGCGAGCGACGGATTCTCGTCGAAATACTGCATCAGGCCCTCATAGACGATCGAGGAAACCACACCCTCGATCTCGGTGTTGACCAGCTTGTCCTTGGTCTGCGACGAGAAGCGCGGGTTCGGCATCTTCACCGAAATGACCGCGACGAGACCTTCCCTGACATCATCGCCGGAGAGCGAGGGGTCCTTGTCCTTGAGGATCTTGTTGGCCTTGGCGTATTGGTTGATGGCGCGGGTGAGCGCGGTGCGGAAGCCGGTGAGGTGGGTGCCGCCGTCGCCGTTGGGGATCGAGTTGGCGAAGCAGAGGATCTGGTCGTTGTAGGAATCGTTGTACTGCAGGACCACGTCGGCGAAGACGTCGTCGGTCGATTGCTTGCCGTCGTAGTCGAGATCGATCTGGCGTTTCCCTGTTAGAATGACCGGGTCGTCGTGGATGACGGTTTTGTTTTCGCCGAGTTGGGTGACGAATTCCTCGATGCCCTTGGCGTAGAAGAACGAGCCCTTTTTCGCCGATTCCGGGCGCTCGTCCTCGAGGTCGATGGTGAGGCCGGGGTTGAGGAAGGCGAGTTCGCGCAGGCGGGTGGCGAGGCGGTCGAACTTGAACTCGATGGTATCGACGAAGATCGTGGCGTCCGGGAAGAAGGTGATGGTGGTGCCTTTTTTCTTCGGGTCCACCTCGCCGACGACGTGGAGCGGCTGGGTGGTCTTGCCGCGCTCGAAGCCGATGCGGTGGATCTTGCCGTCGCGCATGATGTCGGCGCGGAACCAGTCGGAGAGGGCGTTGACGCATTTCGCGCCGACGCCGTGGAGGCCGCCGGAGTATTTGTAGGCGCCCTGGCCTAACTTGCCGCCCGCGTGCAGGTTGGTCAGAACCAACTCAACGGCGGGCATGCCGAATTTCGGGTGCATGTCCACCGGGATGCCGCGGCCGTTGTCGGCGATGGAAACCGAGCCATCGACATGGATGGAAACCCTGATGCGCGAGCAGTAGCCGGCGAGGTGTTCGTCGATCGAGTTGTCGAGCACCTCGAAGACGCAGTGGTGGAGGCCGCGCTCGTCGGGGTCGCCGATATACATGCCGGGACGCTTTCTAACAGCCTCAAGGCCCTCCAGCTTGTCGATCTGGGCGGCGTCGTATTGTTGCTCGGAAGCGACCTTGGTCTGGGCTTGTTCGGGCTCTTGGGATGGCTCGGTCATAGGGCGCGGAGAGGGTCGGAAATCCGGCCCGGGGAAACAAGGTACTTTCTTCGCCGGGGGCGGAGTTTCGAAAGTCGTCGGCGAGCATGTCTAAAATGCTCTTTTCCAATGACTTGGAAACTCGCGCGCGGTCCTTTAGCGCGAGAACAGCCAAATGACCGCGAAGCAGAGACCGAAGGCGAGCAGGAACAGCAGCAAGACCTTGAGGCTCTGGAGCGATTCGCGGTTGTGAATGTGCGCCTGGTCGATGCCTGTGTCGGCGAGCACCCGGCCCTTGTGGGTGCGGGCCACCTTGCGTAGTGGACTGGCTGGCTGGGATGCCGTGCCGCGGCGGTGAGGCGCGCCAGGAGCGGTGATGCGCGCGCCGCATTGCGGGCAGGGACCAGTAGTTCCAGCCCTGGTGGAATCCACGGTCAGCAGGATGCCACACGAGGTGCAATGAAACTTGAGCGGCTGCGTGCCGGAGGAGGCTCTTTCTGGCAGTGGCATCGCACGGCAGCATGTGTCGCGCGTGGATGTGTGCAAGCCGAGAAGCGGGCTTTTCATTTCCAAATGTGGGCCATAGCGTCCGCACATGCGATCCATGACGGGATTCGGCCGCGGCACCGCGGCCTCGGCGCAGTGGCACGTGACGGTGGAAATCCAGTCCGTGAACCGGAAGCAACTGGACGTGGTTTTCCAAGCGCCGCGCGAGTTGGCGGAGTTGGAATCGCGCGTGCGGAAGGCGGTGCAGGCCGTGATATCACGTGGACGCGTGCAAGTGGCCGTGAACCTCGAACGCGGCGAGTCGGCACCCGCGGCGATGACGGTGGATGCGGCCTTGGACCGCGCTTTCAAAAACGAGTTCATCGA
>DATISV010000701.1:0-2077 GCA_035468505.1 Luteolibacter sp.
CGCACCTCGATGCCGAGCGCGGGCAGGATGTCTTTGAACTGCGGGTAGGTGCCGCCGTAGAGATTGCGGGCGGAGACGATGTTGTCGCCGGCGCGGGCGAGCGTGATGATCGCGTAGAAAATCGCCGAAGTGCCGGAGGACACCGCAAGTCCCGCGGCACCGCCTTCCATCGCCGCGACGCGCTGTTCCAGCACGTCGTTCGTCGGGTTCATGATGCGCGTGTAGATGTTTCCCAGCTCCTTGAGTGCGAACAGGTTCGCCGCGTGCTCGGTGCTGTTGAAGACGTAGGACGAGGTCCGGTAAACCGGCACCGCACAGGCGTTGGTGGTCGGATCGGACGAATATCCGGCGTGGAGGCATTGGGTTTCGAGTTTCATGGGCGTATGGGAATGCGGTGGCCATCACACGTCCGCGCCCGCCCGGGATCAAGCGAGAAGCGCCGCATTTGTCCCTTGCCGGGTGCCGGGGCATCGGCTTGCCTCATTCCGTCACCATGGCGGCACCGCAAAACATCATCGCACTGGTTTACGACTACGACCAGACGCTCAGCCCCTGCTACATGCAGGACGACGTGCTGTTTCCCGAGTTCGGGATCGATCCGGCGCAGTTCTGGAAACGCTGCAACGCGCTCGTTCACGAGCAACGGTGGGATGGCGAGCTGGCCTACATGAAATGCCTGCTCGACTACCTCGGCATGGACAACGTGACCAACGCGCGCCTCACCGAACTGGGTGCGGGGCTGAGGTTTTTCCCCGGTCTGCCAGAGCTGTTCGAGGAGTTGCCGAAAACCGCGCTCACGCCCGAGCACGAGCTGGCGGGCATCAAGGTGGAACATTATATCATTTCCTCCGGACTCAAGGCATTGCTCGACGGCTCGCGGCTCAAACCGCACGTCAAGGCGATGTTCGGTTGTGAGTTTGGCGAGGATTCCGAAGGTCGCATCAGTTTTCCGAAACGCGTCATCTCTCACACCACCAAGACGCAGTTCCTGTTCCGCATCAACAAGGGCATGCTGCGCTACGACCAGGACGTGAACGACCACATGCCGCCCGACCAGCGGCCGATCCCGTTCGAAAACATGGTCTATGTCGGTGACGGACCCACCGACGTGCCCTGCTTCACCGTCATGAACCGCAACGGCGGCCACGGCATCGCCGTTTACAATCCCGCCGATCCCTCGGGGCGCTCGTTCCGCAAGTGCTTCCAGCTCTCCACCCACGCCGGACGGGTGAAACACATCGCGCCCGCCGATTACCGCGCGGGTTCGCACCTCTGGCTGCTGCTGGCGGAAATGACCCGCGAGATTGCCGACCGAATCCTGCGCCGCCGAACAGAGGAACTGGAAGACACCACTGTGCCGGCTCCGGGCTTCTGAGCGGCGGAACGCGGTGACTCCGAGTGGTTGCCATGGCGGGCACCCCGGCTTATCGCTTGGCCGGTGACCGATCCTTCCGCCAAGCCTTTCTATTCACTCTACCGCCTGCGTTCCCGTCGTCGGCTCAATGCGTTGGCCGAACGCCGCGATTTCCAAGGCGCGCTGATCCGCGTCGATGGCGGCTACGGCTGTATCCATCCGTGGCCCGAGCTGGGCGACCCGCCACTGGAAAAATGCCTCGCCGACCTCGCCGGCGCGCGCCGCTGGCCGATCGTGCGGCGGGCGCTGCGCTGCGCCGAGTTCGACCGCGTGGCACGGCGCTTCGAGAGATCGCTATTCGAGGAAATGGAAGTGCCGGAAAGCCATGCCACACTCACCGCCTGCGACGTGGCGGAGGTCGAGCGAGCGGTGGAGGCCGGCTTCCGGCTGGTGAAGTTGAAATGCGGCAAAAACCCGGTGGAGGAAGCGCGATTCCTCGACGAGATGGCCGCCGCCCATCCCGCGCTCGGCTGGCGGCTGGACTTCAACGAGTCGCTGGATCCGGATGCCGCGGCCGGATTTCTAACAAGCTTGGCGGAGCGCACGCGTGCGTCCATCGATTTCGTGGAGGATCCCTGCCCGTATTCCGATTCCGCCTGGACGGCGCTGCGCCGGCAGGCGCGGGTGAAGCTGGCGGTGGATCGCGAGGCCGCACCACAGAGC
>DATISV010000702.1:0-2103 GCA_035468505.1 Luteolibacter sp.
TGCTCATGACCACGCCGTGCTCGATGGCGGTGCGCAACTCGCGGACGTTGCCGGGCCACGCGTAGGTGGCGAGCAGGCGCAGTGCGGCGTCGCTCAGCGGCTTGGGCGGGCGGTTGTTTTCACGGGCGAATTCCTGCAGGAAGCTGTTGGCGAGCAGGACGATGTCCTCGCGGCGGTCGCGCAGCGGCGGCATGGTGATTTTCACCACGTTGAGGCGGAAAAACAGGTCCTCGCGGAACTCGCCGCGGTCCACCATCTCGCGGAGATTGCGGTTGGTGGCGGCGATCACGCGCACATCCACCTTGACCGGGGTGTTGGAGCCGACGCGTTCGATGGTGCGCTCGGAAAGCACGCGCAACAGCTTGATCTGGGTGGCGGCATCGATTTCGCCGATTTCGTCGAGAAACAACGTGCCGCCATCGGCTTGCTCGAAACGGCCGATGCGCCGTTGCGCCGCGCCGGTGAACGCGCCCTTTTCGTGGCCGAAGAGTTCGCTTTCGAGCAACTGCGGCGAGAGCGCCGCGCAGTGGACGGTGACCATTTTCGCCGCCGGCCGGCCGGACAGATGGTGCAGCAAACCGGCCACCACTTCCTTGCCGGTGCCGCTCTCGCCCTCGATCAGCACCGTGGCGCGGGTGGGCGCGACCTGTTGGACGATCTCGGCGACCTTCGCGATCTCGGGCGACTTGCCGATCAGGCGGTCGAGCTTGTGCGATTGCTTGACCTGTTGGACGAGCTGCTTGTTTTCCGTCTCGAGCGTGCGGCCGCGCAGCGCGCGCTTGAGCAACATTTCCACCTCGTCGAGATTGAGCGGCTTGGTGACGAAATGCCACGCGCCGCGGCGCATCGCTTCGACCGCGGTGTCCACCGAGCCATAGGCGGTCATCATGATCGCCACCGGCGGATCGGGCAAGGCGAGCGATTTTTCCAACAGGTCCATGCCGGACTCGCCGCCGAGCCGCAGGTCGGTGAGAAGGAGCTGGATCGGCTCGCTCTTGAGAATGGTGAGCGCTTCCTGCGTGCCGGCGGCGGTGTAAACGTCGAACTCCTCCTCCAACGCGCCGCGCAGGCCGTCGCGGGTGGATTTCTCGTCATCGACTATCAATAATGTTGGAAGCATGGCGATTGGAAATGATTCCGTTATACGACCTCGATCATGGGATCTTCGGTCGGGGCTTCGAGGAGCCGCACGGCGCGTTCGGCGCGCGGCAGGTGGATGATCACGCGGGTCCCCTCCCCTTCCTCGCTTTCCAGCGAAATCTCGCCCCCGTGCTCGCGGATGATGCGGCGGACAATGAGCAGGCCGAGGCCCGAGCCGGACGACTTGGTGGTGCGATAGGGCTCGAAGATCGCGCCCATGTGCTCGGGGGAAATGCCGACGCCGTTGTCCTCGATGGAAATGACATATTCGTAGTCGTTGGCGCGGGAGCGGATGGTAATGCGGCCGCCGCTGGCGGGCAGCGCCTGATAGGCGTTGCGCATCAGATTGTAGAATACCTGCTGGAACTGCCCTGAGTCGATCAGTGCGGGAGGAAGCGACTCGGCGAGGTCGAGTTCGACGCGGATCTTGCGCGATGCCAGTTCGGGCTCCATCAGGCGCAGCGTTTCATGGAGAATGGCATGGATGTCCCCACGCTCGCGGCGAGGCACGGTGGGACGCACGGCCTGGAGAAACTGCTTGAGGATGCTGTCGAGCCGCTGGATTTCGCCGCGGGCGGTGGCGAGGTGGTCTTCGAGCGGCTTGCGGTCGCCGGGCGGCAGCTTGCGCAGCTTGCGGCCTAACAGCTGCAAATGGATGTCGAGCGAGTTGAGCGGATTGCCGATCTCGTGGGCCACGCCGGCTGCCAGCAGGGTGAGCGCGTTCAGACGCTCGGATTCGAGGGTTTCCTCAGCCTCGGCGCGGCTGCTGGTGAGGTCGCGCAGCAACATCACGTAACCCAACGATTCGTTCTCGTCGCCACCGTCGATGGGCGCGAGGTAGAAATTCAGATAGCGGTTTTCCGGATAGAAAATCTCCAGGTCGCGGCTGATCGTGCGGCCGGGCTTGCCAAGCGCGTCCCAATCGAGGCCTCGGACGTGCGAGGTCAGCGGCTCGCCGACCGC
>DATISV010000703.1:0-1871 GCA_035468505.1 Luteolibacter sp.
CCTGCGAATCCTGAAAATCACGGAGGTCACGCTTGTCACGGCGTGGCCTCTTGTTTTTTCCGCGCGTGCCGGACACTCACGGCTTGTGATGCGAAAAAATAACCCGCAACCTGAACCCGCATTCACATCCGACACCATGGCCGGCGACCAACCCTTCCAAACACTCTTCGAATCCCTGGGACGCTTGCCCGCCGCCCACGCCGAAGCGGTGAACCGCCAGGCCACCGAGGTCTTGCACGAAATCCTGAGCGTCCCGGTCGAGCAGCCCGGCCGCTGCATCCTGCTGCGTGCTCCGCGCGCCGGCCATGGCAAGACGCACCTGCTCTCGCGCGTCCAGCACCAGCTCGGCGCGAGCCATGAATTCATCCCGCTGCACGCCGATTTCGGCTGCCGCATCGACGCCGCCACGGTGATCGACGACGCCCTGCGCCGCCTGCTCCGGCCACTGCCGGCCGCTGCCGGGCTCTGCGTGCTAGATCTGGTGACCCGGCGCTTGTTTTCCGCCGCGCTGCAACCGCTGGTGGCCTCCGGCGAAGTGCCGTGCCAGGACCGCGAGGCGGCTCTCACGGCTCTGCGCGCGCGACCGATCGAGACCTTCGATTTCCACCACCCGAATGCCGTCACCGCGCACTGGGCGCGGGAGAATTTCGACGTGCTCGGCCAGCGGCTCGGCATGGAAATCGCGCTGCGTTGCAACCTGCCCGCGCGCGAGGTCGCATTCTGGGTGGACGCGCTGTTCCGCTTCGCCGCCACTCCGCCGGAGAATACCACACGGCTGCGCGAGATCAGTGATGCCGTGCGGCAGGGGAATCCCGGCGACGGCGTGCTCATGGAGCGCCTCGAAGCCTTGCTCGCCATGCTCACGCAGCTAATGCGCGTGGTTCTCGTGGCGGACGAGTTGGAAGGATTTTCCACCGATGAGACCGCCGCACTGCGCCTCGCCGCCTTCCTCGGAGCGTTGCGCCAATCGGTCGAACGCCTCGATGTGATCCTCTCGCTCAACCGCGATATCTGGGACAATGCCTTCGTCCCGAAACTCAGCGGCGGGCTCGCCGACCGCTTGTCCGAAGTGGTCGTCGAACTCGAAGCGCTCACCGAGGATGAAATAGTCGCCTTGCTCGAATCCCGCGTCCCGGGCATGGGATTCCGGATTCTTTCCCGGATCGACCGCGACAAAGCCGGCAGCCACGCCCGCGGCGTGATCCGCGAAGCCGGCAAGGCGTGGCGCGAAAGCCTCGCCGAGGAAGCGCGCGTTGTTTCGGAAAAACATGCGCCTGCCACCCGTCCCGCGGCACCTTCCGCCATTCCGGACGATGATTTTGTGGCCCCGGCGGCACCGGCACCGAAGCCGCCACCCGATCCGGTAGAGTCTCCCGCTCCTTCGCCGGAAATTTCCGCCACACAGCCTCCCGAGGAGGTTTCCAAGCCGCCCGTCCAACCGCCGCCACCGCCCGAGGGGCAGGTCGCGGACCCGGATCGCGTGGACGACCTGTTGCGCCAGTTCCGTGAGCGCTACGGCAAGGGCGGGGTTTGAAAAATCGCACAAACCCCTTGCGATGGCGGGTACTTTGGGCGCTTATTCGCCCCGCAGCGGCATGAGCAAATCCACCACCGAAATCGAGGCCCCGGACAACATCGCGCGCGCATCCCGTGCCGCGGATGACTACCCTGCCGAGACCGACGAACTGGACGGCGAGCACATGACCCTCAACATGGGGCCGTCCCACCCCGCCACCCACGGCGTGCTGCGGCTGGTGCTCGAACTCGACGGCGAAATCATCGTCAAGGCCGATCCCGACGTCGGTTTCCTGCATCGCGGCGACGAGAAGATCGCCGAGAACATGCACTACAACCAGTTCGTGCCCTACACC
>DATISV010000704.1:0-1506 GCA_035468505.1 Luteolibacter sp.
CCTACATCGAACTCCGCAACCTCGACGAACGCCTCGCCATCTCGCAACGCACCGTCGAGAGCCGCAGTTCCTCGCTCGATCTCGTCACCTCGCGCCGCGACGGCGGCGTTACATCGGACCTCGAAGTCGGCCAGTCCGAAGCCCTGCTCGGCCAGGCCCGCACCGCGATTCCCGTTACCCAACAGGCGATCGCCGCCAAGGAAAACGAAATCCGCGTCCTGCTCGGCGATTTCCCCTCGTCCGTGGCGCGCGGCGGCGGTTTTGATAAACTCGATTCCGCGGTCAGGATCAAAGGCGGCCTGCCCTCCGACCTGCTCGCCCGTCGGCCGGACATCGCCGCCGCCGACCAGGCCTATCAGGCGGCCGTCGCCGGCATCGGCGTGGCCGAGGCCCTGCGCTTCCCGTCGCTCTCGCTCACCGGCAACGGCGGCGTGCTCAGCAGCGAACTCGACAATCTGCTCAGCAGCAACTCGACCACCTACTCCATTGGCATGCGCATCGCCGGTCCGATCTTCGACGCCGGCCTCGGCAAGTCCCGTGTCGATGCCGCCCGCGCGCTCGCCGAGGAGGCGCTCGCCAACCACGACCGCGCCGTCAAACAAGCCTTCCGCGAAGCCGCCGATGCGATCAACGCCCATGTCAAAACCGGCGAGATCATCACCGAGCAATCGCGCCTCGTCGAAGCCAACCGCAAGGTCGCCCGCGTTGCCGGCGACCGCTTCGAGGGCGGCGAATCCAGCTACCTCGAAGTGCTCGACGCCGAACGCAGCCTGTTCGAATCCGAACTCACCCTCGCCGACGCCCGCGCCAACCGGCTGCTCGCCGTCGTCGAAGCCTACCGCGCGCTGGGCGGCGGGTGGAAGTGACATGGTTCGCCCGCCGCGGCAGCCAATTCCGGGGCATGATCATTGTCCATGCTTTCAGTGGCTTCTTGCCCTGAAAAAGCGCCGATCTTCCGTTGGTGGCAATGTGTACGGACTCGAGGGCCTGGGTTCGACATCCTGCCAATCCGCAAGATCAAGACTCGATTGCAACACACCTGAAAACTCCAAACGCATGGAACCGCTTTCGCGGGTCAGTGCGATGCGGGGTATGGAAAGTTCGCCGAGTTTGGCGATGAAACCATGTTCGACCGGAAATGGCATTTGTTTGAAGCCGCCACCCGCAACCACGCGACCGTCTCCGGAGATCGCCCAAACGCTGTTGAGCGTCCAGTTGGCCAGATCCATGCCATGGTCCGTTTGCAAAACATGCTTCAGTCCACGCAAACCGTTGGCCTCGGTCCACAGGAACGCCCCGGACTGGAAGAGCACTCCACCCACAGTCGTTCCATCGTCCGAGAGAGTGGTGGCATAACCTTGCTCTCCGGCAATGATGGCACCAAGCGATTCCATGCCGTTTCCAACCGTCCAGCGAAACGGCTGGGTTCCGGCTCCCTGACCCACGACGACACGTCCGTCTTCGCTGATCGCTCTGCCATAACAGCCGTATGCCGCTGCCCCGAGA
>DATISV010000705.1:0-2927 GCA_035468505.1 Luteolibacter sp.
GAGGCGAAGCTACGGATTCCGAAGGACATCCGCATCCACACGCTCGGCAACAGCGCGATCCCGCGCGGCGAGTTCAAAAAATGGTCGCGCTGGTACCAGGAAGACGGCAGCACCCAGATCTTCCGCTTGTTCAAGAACGAGGTGAACGTCCGCAACACGCGCGAAAACGCCGCCCGCATCGAGGCCTTCAGCAATCTGGATTTCACACGTGGCGACTGGCACGAGTGGAGCGGCACCTATACCATCGTCAAACCGCATAGCTGCGCAATTTTCCAATCCAAAAACAACATCAACGACTGGTCGGTCATGATCAACATCAGCGACAACGGCGATGTGCGTCTCAATCACCGACGGGGCAGGGACAAGTACATCGCGAAAAACATGACCGGCAAACCGTTCCACCTCCGCGTGCGGGACAACGGTCACGACTACGAGGTTTATTACAATGGCAAAAAGGTCGGCGAAGGCTCCTATGCGCGACCCAAGGGCCCCAACAATTTCCGCTGGGGCATGTATCTCGGCAACAACCCGGTCAGGCACGATGCCATGATCTTCGTCTCGGGAGCCAAGTTCGAATGACCCTCCCATGACAAGATCCGCCTGCGGAAAATCGATGGGGCTGCCGTCCCGAGCCATGCGTCGCGGATTGTGCGGATTCCTTGCATTGATCCTGGCTACAGCCACGAACAGCCAGGGTAAGGACATCCGCCCGCCCAAGCCCCATTCCGTGCTGCGCACCCTGAATCCTCATCACCCACGGCTGATGCTTGATGCGGCCGCGCTGGAAGGAATCCGCAAATCGGTGGCCGGAGATCCGGTGGCGGCGCGCATCCAAACGAGGATTCTCGAAAACGCGGACCTTGCCTTGAAGAAAGCCCCGCCGAAACACCGGCTGCGCGACGGCAGGCGATTGTTGTATGTCAGCAGCGAGGTCCTGCAACGCGTCTCCACCCTATCCTATGCCTTCCACATGACCGGCCGGAAAGACTATGTGGAACGGGCCTGGAAGGATCTCGATGCCGCCGCCGGATTCAAGGACTGGAATCCCGCGCATTTCCTCGACACCGCGGTGATGACCTGCGCGCTGGCCATCGGCTATGACTGGCTGTGGGACCAGTGGACGCCGGAGCAACGGACACGGCTGCGCGAGGCCATCGTCAAACTCGGCCTCGAACCGGCGATGGAAGTCTATCAGGCCGATCGCGGATGGCACCGGGTGGATTACAACTGGAACCAGATCTGCAACGCCGGCATCGCCATGGGCGCGCTCGCGGTGGCGGAGGACGAACCCCGCCTGGCGCGCGAGATCGTCGCCCGCGCCATTGCCAGCATTCCCCGTGCCATGGAGGCCTACGCGCCGGATGGAGCCGGCAAGGAGGGCGTCGGCTATTGGGCCTTCGGCAGCCAATACAACATCATGCTGCTCACATCGCTCGATAGCGCGCTGGGAAAGGACTTCGGCCTGGCCGGTATCGACGGCTTCCGGCAAAGCGGAGCCTATCAGATTCATCTCTCGGGAGCCGGCCGCATGAGTTTCGATTTCGGCGATTGCAATCACTTCGCCCTGTCCACGCCGCAGCACTTCTGGATGGGCAGGCGCTACGGGATTCCGCCCTATTCGTCGTTTCGCTACAACGCCCTGCGCGAAAGATCGGACGGAGGCGTGTGGGACCTGCTGTGGTTCGATGCCGATGTGGCCAAAAATCCATCCGCGGAATTGCCCCTCGACCGGCATTTCGCCGGCGCGGAGGTCGCTTCGATGCGCGATTCGTGGATCGATTCGCGCGGTTTCACCGTCGCCATGCAGGGCGGCTCCAACCGTTGGACCCACCGGCATTACGATCTCGGGTCGTTCATTCTCGAAGCCGACGGAGTCCGCTGGATCATCGATTCCGGCAAGGAAAGTGAAACCTATCAACGCCACGTGAACAAATTGAGCCGCGAGGATTTCTACCGCGTGCGCGCCGAGGGGCACAACACGCTCGTCATCGATCCGGACAAGGGGCCCGGCCAGGAACCCGGCGGACTGGCCACATTCAAGTCGTTCGAATCGAAGACGAATGCCGCCAAAGCGGTGCTCGACCTCACCCCCGCTTACAAAGAACAGGCACGTCGCGTCGAGAGGACCTTCGAGTTGATTCGTGGCAAAGCCTTCGTCCTCACCGATGTGATCGCCTGCCGCAAAGCCTCGGACATCCACTCGTATTTCCACACCGCGGCGGAAGTGGAGCTTTCACCGGACAAACGGCAAGCCACGCTCCGTCAGGCGGGAAAATCGTTGGTGGCGAACCTGCTCTCGCCCGACGGCGCGACATTCGACGTGCTGCCAGCCGAACCGGGGCCCGCCTCGCCAAAGCCGGCCAAGCAGGCATCCAACGAAGGCCGGCGCAAGCTGTCGGTGCATTTGCAGGACACCGCATCCGCCACCATCAAGGTGGTGTTTTTGTTGCCTCCGAATGTTCCGGGCGGCAAGTCCCCGAACCAACCGGTCCGGTAAGCCTCTGCCCGATGATCGCTAGCGGCCTGACAGGTCTTGGTATTGAAATCCAACTGACCTTTTTTGAGGACGGCGCTTCCACTGGCTGCTTTTGACATTTGATGCAAGCGTGTTGCGTTTCCTGATTTTCCGCTTCACGTCTTCCGCATTCCCGTTAGCCTTGCGGCAATCGTGAAAAGCCGGCCTTTGTTTCCACTCTCGGCGCTAGGCTTGATGCCTTTGGCCGCGCGACAGGCCGATATGGCACCCGATGTCCGGAACCCGCCGCTCTTTCCCTCAATTCGCAAAACCTCCGGTCACCATTCAATGGTATTTCAACCACAGCCATGAAACCGCATACCATTCTCATATTGTCAGCCGTCCTGTTGATCGGATTCCTGATCGGACGTGCCAGCAGCACGGGCGGAATCTTCGGGCGCGATCCTGACGA
>DATISV010000706.1:0-1937 GCA_035468505.1 Luteolibacter sp.
AGCAGCGAATCGATGAGCGCGGGATCGGCTCCCTGCGGCGCCGCGCGGGCGATCAGGTTGCGCAGCCCGTTGCCGACGAACGAACGTACGTTGGCATCCGAGTGGCCGGGCAGGCCGTGGGCGTCGAGCGTGCGATTGAGCGTGTCGGCAATGCCGCGCAGGGAATCGACGAGCGTGCCGTCGAGATCGAAGATGAGAAACGGTTTCACGGCGCGAGGATGCGCGATCACGACGCGCGGGGGAAGGCTCCATTCCCAAGTTGACAACTTGTCCACTTGGGCCACTATGCAATCATGAGGGCGGTGACCATCGCTGAATTCAAACGCAATCTGCCATCCTTGCTTGGAGAGGTGGCCAAGGGCGCGAGCATTGTCGTTCAGAAAGGACGTGGCCGTGAAAACGTTGCCATCCTCGCACCATTCAAAGCTTCCCAAGTCACCCCCCGTCCGCTCGGTCTGCTCGCCGCACGCGGCAAGCCGGTTTTCAAGGACTGGGAAATGAGCGAAGAAGAATTCCTGGCCTCCCGCTGACACATGGCCTGGATGCTCGACACGCACGCCCTGATCTGGGCCTTGTTCGAACCGAAAAAGCTCGGACGCATTACCCGCGCCGTGCTTGATGACCCACTGAACGAGGTGCTGGTCAGTACGATCAGCTACTGGGAAATCAGCCTGAAATCCGGGCTTGGCAAGCTCAGGTTGCCCGACACCGATCCGGCGGAGATTCCCGCCGCGGTCCGCCAACTCGGCCTCAGCGAAGTCCCTTTAGCTCCGGACATTCTCTCGACCTATCATCGCCTTCCCCATAGCTCCGACCATCGCGATCCATTCGACCGCCTCCTGATCTGGCACTGCATCGCCGGAAAACACACGCTGCTCAGCCGCGACCGGGCCCTGCCGTTTTACCGAACCCATGGCTTGAGCTTCGATTGGTGACGGCCATCGGTTCTTCACCGGGCTGCTGCGAGATCCGCATCGATGACATCCCGGCACCAAGCGAGGGCCATCAGCGCGTAGCCGGTGCCGTAGGCTTGGTGGTAATCATACAGCGGGTAATCCCACCACGAGCCGTCCTTTTCCTGCCGGCTGACGATCAGTTCGGCCAATCGTGCGGCGTAGGACGCTTGTTTTTCACGCGGCAGCAAGGCCACCGACTCGGTGAAATAATACACCCCGTAGTAATAGAAATAACCGGAGATCTTGAAGTGCGTCTCGTGCGGCACCGGGCGCTTGCGACCGATGTCGAGCCAGCCTTCGCGGGCGAGGAATCGTTCGGCCCATGTGATGATGACTTCGTCGGTGACCGATTCGTCGCCGAAGACGCGTAGCGCGGCATTGCAGGCCTGCGAGCGGGCGAGCGATCCGGCGGGGCGGTTGATGTCCCGGCGCGGGCCCCAGCGGTGGTCGTGCGAGTAGGCGTAGGAAAAATCCGGCGTGCGCTGGCGCAGGATGGAATCGAGCGAGGAACGGACGATTTTTTCATCGAGGTCCACTCCCATGGCATCGCGCGCCTCGGCCATGCCAAGCAGCATGGTGGCGGATGTGAAGGAGGTGGTGATGCCGGATGGCTGGCGGGTGGCCACCTCGTCGAAGATGTCGAGATACCCCCAGCCGCCGTTGAGGTCTTCGTAGCGGTTGGCGAGGTCGATCTGCTGGCGGGCGAGCGCGGACCATTTTTCGCGGCCGGCGTCGGTCGTCTCGCGCGCATGGAGCCGGGCGAGCGCGCGCAGGCCGTAGGCGTGGCCCCAGACGTTGTAGGTGGTGGTGGTGTCGGCGCGGCGGAGTTTCGGCAGCTCGCTTGCGACCCAATCCGCACAACGGCCGATGGCGGCCTGTGTTTCGGGCCGCGTGTCGCCGGAGTCGATCACGCCGGACAGCGCGAGCGTGGTGGAACCGGCGCGGAACGCGTGGTGCGCGCCGGGCAGCGGGGCGTAGATG
>DATISV010000707.1:0-2018 GCA_035468505.1 Luteolibacter sp.
GTCGAGGTTGCGGAGTTCGATGTAGGCGGTGGCCACCGCGGCGACAAGCGATGTCTGAACCGCGTCGCGCTGGTATTCGGCTTCGAGCAAACGCGCGCGCGCGGCTTCGTTGCTGCGGCGGATGCCGCCCCACAGGTCGAGTTCCCAGCTTAGGACGCCGCCGATGTCATAGCTTTCCGAATCGCGGTCGCCGACGCCCGTAATCGCCGGGCTGCGGTCGGTGCTGCCGCCGGCACTGCCGTCCAGCCGCGGGAACCACTCGGAGCGAGCGGCATTGGCGCGGGCGCGGGCCTGTTCGATGCGGTAGGTGGCGGCGACGAGATCGGGATTGTTCGCAAGCGCGCGTTCGATCAGCGAGCGCAGCGTGGAATCGGTGAAAACCTGCCGCCATGCCTTGTTGCCGAACGAGGCGCCATGCGGCGCGGAGTCGCCGCGGATCGAGGCGGGCACCGGGGTTTCGGGCGATCCCGGCTGCGGCCCGAGGACGCAGGAGGAACAGGCCACACAGGATAACAGAAGAGCCGGCGTTCGCATGATGCTTGATGGTTTGATAAATAACACAAGGCGCGGTAGCAAGTCCGCTTATCGGAAGAAGTCCGCGAGCGCTTCCGCCACCGCGGCGTCGATGCGGGCCGCGCGGGTGGATGACGAAGCGCCCTTGACCACGTCATTCTTGGAAAATCCCCGGTAAACCAGCTTGTTGGTGCGGCTGTCGATTACGTCGATGACGATGCCCGCCTGACGGAAAAAGTCCGGCTGGTCGCCGAGCGCACCGCGGTTGTGGGCGAGCACGGCGATGTCGTCGGCATTGCGGCCGTAGCCGAAATAATCGCGGTAGTCCGCGGTCATGCCGGGTTCCTGATAGATGACGAGATAGGCGACGACGAGATCGGAGTCCCCTTTGCCATAACTCATGCCCTTCGAGGCGAACTGGCCGGCGAGCGATTTCTGGATCAATCCGTGAACCTGTTTTTCAATGGTGCTGGATGGCGCGGGCAGGTTGGGGTTGCGCTGGATGAGACGGGCGGAGGCGTAGCCCTTGCTGGTGCCCTGCGGGCGATCGACATGGCCGGTGCAGGAAGCGAGCAAGCCGGCCGCAAGCAGCAATGGAGCGAGTTTCAGTGGTCGGATCAGTTTACGGTTCATGGGTATCGGGGTTGTGGTGTGGTTGGTGGATTTGTCGAGGACCGCATCGACGGTCTGGTCGGGAACGATCGGGCCGTAGAATTTTTCGAAACCCGCACGGCGCAGTGAATCACGGACTCCACTGTGGGCTTCGGCGAGGCGCAGATCGATCCCCCGTTCGCGCAGGGTGGCGTGCAGTTCGGCGATCAATTCGACGCCCGCCATGTCCACGGCGGGGACGGTGCCGAGGAAGAACACCGCGGTGTGGATGGGATCCTCGCGACGGGCGAGCAGTTCGAAGAAGCGGTCGCGCACATGCGCGGTGTTGAAATATAGCAGTCCACCCGAGCAGCGGAAGATGAAGACCCCGGGGATGCTTTGGTTTTCCGGATGACGGATGCGGTCTGCAAAATACTCCGTGCCCGGAACGCGGCCGAGTTCGGTGGTCGGCGGCGTTTTGGCGCGGCGCAGCAGCAGCAGGATCGAAAGCACCGCGCCGATCAGCACGCCGGTGAGCAGGCCGGAACCGAGCACGCCGAGCAGCGCGGCGATGGCCACCGCGAACTCGCCGCGGTTGAAACGCCAGATGTGCCGCAGCGCGGAGACCTTGAACAGGCTGGTCACCGCCGCCAGCACGATGGCGGCCAGCACCGGTTGCGGCAGGTGGCGCAGCAGGCCTGATAGAAACAGAATCACCAGCAGGATCAGCAGCGAGGCGATGAACCCGGAGAGCGGTGTTTTCGCTCCACCCGATTCGTTGACCAGCGATTGCGACATGCCGCCGCTGACGGGAAAGCCCTGGCCGACTCCGGCGGCGAGGTTCGCTCCTGCCAGCGCGAGAAACTCCTGGTTGCTGTCGAGCCGGTACTTGTGCTTGCCGGCGAACATGCGGC
>DATISV010000708.1:0-3899 GCA_035468505.1 Luteolibacter sp.
TCGGATCCCGGATGAGGGCGAAGCGGATCGGCCCTCTGCTCGCCTTGATCAAAAAAGTGCATGAGACCAGAGGCGAAGTGAGAATCCTCGATGTCGGCGGCAAGGCCCAATATTGGAAGTCGGTGCCCGATGGGTTTCTCAAGGCTCACCGCGTGAGCATCACGATCCTGAATCTCCCTTGCGATTTGGCCCAGGAAAACGCCGAAGGGTTCCAATATGTGGCCGGTGACGCTTGTGGCATGCCGGAATATCCCGACAATTCCTTCGATATCCTGCATTCCAATTCCACGATCGAGCACGTCGGCAACTGGAACCGGATCAAGGCCTTCGCGGCCGAAACCCGGCGTGTGGCGCCCAATTTGTTCATCCAAACCCCGAATTTCTGGTTTCCGATCGAACCCCATTTCATCAAGCCTTTCCACCACTGGCTTCCCAAACCGTGGAGAGTCCGCATGTGGAGGTGGTTCAGGATGGGACAACGCGGAAAAGCGGCCGATCTCGATCAGGCGATGCGGAAACTGGATGACGAGCCTTACTTGCTCGATATTCCTATGTTCCGTTTCCTCTATCCGGATTGCAGGATACTCAGGGAGCGTTTTCTCTTCCTCACGAAATCAATGGTTGCCTATCGGATGGCCGATGAATAGTCCGTTTCCCAACAATGGATCGGCCAGGCCTTTGGTTCTGGCCATTTCCTCCGGTGGCGGGCACTGGATCCAGTTGTTGCGCCTCAGGCCCGCGTTCGATGGTTGTGATGTCGTATATGCCACGGTGAAGGAGGGATATCGTTCCGATTTGGATGCCAACGCGCGCTTTCATGTAGTGCCGGACGGCAACCGATGGAACAAGTGGAATTTGCTCCGCTCGGCAGCGTGCATTCTGTTCCTGCTGCTGCGCCTGCGGCCCGACGCGATCGTCACTACCGGTGCCGCTCCGGGCTACTTCGCCTTGCGCATCGGCAAATGGCTCGGCGCGCGCGTCGTCTGGATCGACAGCATCGCCAACGCGGAGGAACTCTCGATGTCCGGCCGCAAGGCAGGCCGCATCGCCGATCTCTGGCTCACCCAATGGCCCCACCTGGCCCGCGACGGCGGGCCGCAATGTTTCGGCAGTGTGTTATGATATTCGTCACCGTTGGCAGTGATATCCCATTCGACCGGCTGGTGCGCACCGTGGACCGCTGGGCAAACCAGAGGGACCGCCGCGACGTGTTCGCCCAGATCGGCCATGGCGGCTGGCGGCCCGAATTCATCGAGCACGCGGCGATGCTCGAACCGGCCGAGTTCACCCGCAGGCTGACCGCGTCGCGCATCGTGGTCGGCCACGCCGGCATGGGGACCATTCTCTCGGCCTTGCAATATTCCAAACCGATCCTCGTCATGCCGCGCTGGGGGGCGCTGGGCGAGACGCGCAACGATCACCAGTTCGCCACCGCCCGCCAGCTTCAGGAGATGCGCAAGATCAACGTCGCGTTCGACGACGACGAGTTGTTCGAATCCCTCGACCGCATCGACGAACTGACTCCCAACCACCCGATCCCGCCCCACGCGGACGAGGGATTGATCCGCGCGCTGCGGGATTTCATTCACTCCTGAATGCCATGACGGACCATCCGGCATACGTTCTGGTCACACCCGTCCGCGACGAGGAGGCCACGATCGGCAAGACCATCGGCTCGGTGGTCGGGCAGAGCGTGCCGCCGCGCGAGTGGGTGATCGTAAGCGACGGTTCGACCGACAAAACCGACGAAATCGTCCGCGCTGCGGCCGCGGAGCACCCGTGGATCCGCCTGCTGGCACTCGAACCGAGGCCGGGCCGGAGTTTTGCCGCCGTGGTCCACAACACGGAAAAGGGAATTCGGCACCTGCGATGCGACGATTTTCACTATATTGGCCTGCTCGATTCGGACGTCACCTTCCAGCGCGACTATTTCGAACAACTGATCGGGCGCTTCGAAACCGAGCCCGCGCTCGGACTCGCCGGCGGGGTGGTGATTGACATTGGTCTGCCGCGCGACCGCTTTCCGCTCAACCGGCAGGACGTTCCCGGCGCGGTCCAGTTTTTCCGCCGCGAGTGTTTCGAGAAAATCGGCGGCTTGATTCCCATCCCGGAAGGCGGGTGGGACGGCATGACCTGTGCGATGGCCCGCATGCACGGATATCGCACGCGCTTGTTCACCGATCTGATCGTCGATCATCTCAAGCCGCGCAACATCTCGCAGGGCGGCGTGGTCCGCCGCAAGTGGCAGATGGGCTTGCGCGATTACGCAGCGGGCTATCACCCGCTGTTCGAGTCGGTGAAATGTCTCAGCCGGCTCAAGGACCGGCCGTTTGTGATCGGCGCCGCCGCCTGGTGGATCGGATATGTCATGGCCGCAATCCAAAGACGTCCGCGCATCATCGGACCGGATGTGATCGATCATGTCCGCAAGGAACAAATGGACCGGCTGCTCCGCAGCACGCGCCTGAAGACCTCGTGATCCTGCCGCCATGGTCATATTGAATTTCCACGGGCTGGGACCGGTGCCGCGCGATATCGAGGCGGGCGAAGCCGATTGCTGGCTGGATACGCCACATTTCGAAAGCATCCTCGACCGCGTGATGGAAGACGACAGGATTCTCCTCACCTTTGATGACGGCAACGCCTCCGATCACGGGATCGCACTCCCGGCGCTCCTCCGCAGGGGCATGAAGGCGACGTTTTTCGTCTGTTCCGGCCGCGTGGGAATGCCCACTTTCCTGAAGGCCGGACAGATCCGCGAACTGGACGGCCATGGCATGGCCATCGGCAGCCACGGCGTGAACCACCGGCCGTGGCGCAGCCTGGACGACAGGCTCTTGCAGGAAGAGGTGGCGGGCAGCCGGGAGGCATTGGAGAAACTGCTCGGCAGCCAAGTCGAATCCGCAGCCTGCCCGTTCGGGGATTACGACCGCCGGGTGCTGCGCATCTTGAAGAACGCCGGCTATCAATCCGTTTTCACCAGCGACGGCGGCGGATGCGACCCGGCGTGGTGGCTCAAGCCGCGGACCACGGTCCGGCGCTCGTTCACCCCGGCGCATTTGGATCGCATCCTCAGTGCCGAACCCCGGTCCGCCCGGAAAGTGATTGACCGCTTGCGTGTGATCGCCAAGGCAAACCGTCCCCGCCCCCTCGCCAGATGGCCGGGCTGCTGAACCGCAGGCATTCATCTTTTGTATCACTCGTACCAACATGTCCGACGCATCTCCTGCGGTATCGATCGTCATCATCTCCTACAACACCCGGGAGATGACACTGGCCTGCATCGAATCGGTTTTCGGGCAGACGCGGAAGCACGATTTCGAAGTCATTGTGCTGGATAACCGGTCACAGGACGGATCGGCCGAAGCCATACGCTCGCGGTTCCCGCAGGTGAGAGTGCACGCTTCCGCGGAAAACCTCGGATTTGCGGGCGGCAACAACGCCGCTGCTGGAATGGCGCGCGGAAAGAGACTGCTTCTGCTCAATCCCGACACCCTCATTCTCGACGGCGCGATCGACCGCCTGCTCGATTATGCCGACATGACGCCCGGGGCGCGGGTATGGGGTGGCCGCGCGGTTTTTCCGGACGGCTCGATCAACGCGTCGTGTTGGAACGACATGACTCTGTGGAGCAGCATCTGCCGCGGCTTCGGACTGACATGGCTTTTCCCTAGATCTAAATTCTTCAATCCCGAGTCGATCCACAAGTGGGACGACCTGAGCAATGAGCGCGACGTGGACATCGTGGTGGGTTGTTTTCTCATGATCGACCGACCGCTCTGGGAGGCTCTGGGAGGATTCGACCCGACGTTTTTCATGTATGGCGACGAGGTCGATCTGTGTCTGCGGGCGAGAAAACTCGGTGCGCGCCCCAAAATCACTCCCAAGGCGACAATCAT
>DATISV010000709.1:0-4629 GCA_035468505.1 Luteolibacter sp.
GGTTAGCCTTCGGGCGAAGCTTCGAAGCCAAGCGCCAGTAAACGGCGGCCGTAACTATAACGGTCCTAAGGTAGCGAAATTCCTTGTCGGGTAAGTTCCGACCTGCACGAATGGCGTAACGACTTGGGCACTGTCTCAACCGGAAGCTCGGCGAAATTGCACCGCGAGTAAAGATGCTCGCTACGCGCAGCAGGACGGAAAGACCCCGGGACCTTTACTGTAGCTTGGTATTGGAGCTCGGTACATCACGTGCAGGATAGGTGGGAGACGGTGAAGCGGGGACGCTAGTTCTCGTGGAGTCATCCTTGGAATACCACCCTTGATGTGCTGAGTTCCTAACCTCGGTCCGTGATCCGGACCAGGGACAGTGCCTGGCGGGCAGTTTAACTGGGGCGGTTGCCTCCCAAAAGGTAACGGAGGCGCCCAAAGGTTCCCTCAGACCGGTCGGTAATCGGTCGTCGAGTGTAAAGGCACAAGGGAGCTTGACTGTGAGACAGACATGTCGAACAGGTGCGAAAGCAGGCCCAAGTGATCCGATGGTTGAAAGTGGAATTGCCATCGCTCAACGGACAAAAGGTACGCTAGGGATAACAGGCTGATCGAGTCCAAGAGCTCATATCGACGACTCGGTTTGGCACCTCGATGTCGGCTCATCACATCCTGGGGCTGGAGAAGGTCCCAAGGGTCCGGCTGTTCGCCGGTTAAAGTGGTACGCGAGCTGGGTTCAGAACGTCGCGAGACAGTTCGGTCCTCTATCCTCTGTGGGCGCAGGAAAATTGAGGGGTTCGGTTCCTAGTACGAGAGGACCGGAATCGACGCACCTCTGGTGCACCTGTTGTTCCGTCAGGAGCATGGCAGGGTAGCCAAGTGCGGCATGGATAAGCGCTGAAAGCATCTAAGCGCCAAGCCATTCCCGAGATGAATTTTCCCCGAAGGATCGTGGGAGACGACCACGTTGATAGGGTGCAGGTGGAAGTGCGGCAACGCATTGAGCCGAGCACTACTAATCATCCGTTCGGCTTGATTCCTGTTTTTTGGAATCGGAACAATGACAAGACACGCCGCAAGCGCCAAGTCGATCGAATCGGAAAACACTCTCCGTGTGGATGCCAGGGAGCGGACAAGTCCGCAAGTTGCTGGTTTTCAGTTGAAAGTGTTCAGTAAAGAGCAAGCCCGGCGCGAAGCCTCTTTCCTGAAAACTGAAAACTGAACACTAGCACACTCAAACCTCCCTCAGGCCCCCAGAGCCCCGGTATTGGAATCCAATGGCACCCGCCAACGGACCCCCAGCATCGCCCTCTGGTGACCAGAGCGGGGTGGAACCACCCGGTCCCATTCCGAACCCGGAAGTGAAACGCCCCAGCGCCGATGATAGTGGGACGACAGGTCCTGTGAAAGTAGGTCGTCGCCAGGTAAACGCCCCGCCCGTGGAAACACGGGCGGGGCTCTTTTTTTGTACGCGGGGTGGCAGGACATTGCCTTCCTTGGACGCGGTGCCCTTTGTGTGGTTTATTTCCCGCATGAAGCGCCTGATGATGCTGCTGCTGGCCATTGCGTTGTCCATGGGTTCCGCTTGTACCGGGGGGCAGGTCCGGGAAACGACTGTCGCCGAAGCCGCGGAATTGATTGGTGGCGGGGCTCAGTTGCTCGACGTGCGCACGGAAGAGGAGTGGAACGAGGGGCGCATCGAGGGTGCCACGCGCATCGGAATCGCCGGGGATGACTTTGTCGCACGTGCGGCAAAGGAACTCGATCCATCGAAGCCGGTTGTGGTTTATTGCCGCAGTGGCAACCGCAGCGCCCAGGCGGCACGGAAGTTAGAGAAACTTGGGTTCAAGACGATTTACGACCTCAAGGGCGGGATCAAGGCCTGGCTGGCCGATGGCCGAACCGTGGTCAAATAGCGGCAGCTCATGATTGAGTTGCGCGGCGATCCGGCTGATGCTCGGGGCTGATGAGTGTGACAAATCAAGCGTCTTGGCTGGCTGAATTGGAACGGTTGCTGGGTAAGGATGGAATCTCGACGGATGAGGCGGTGCTTGCCGCGCATGCGGGGGACAAGTGGACGGCGAGTCATTTGCCGGAGGCGGTGGTGTTTGCGGGGAACACGGCCGAGGTGTCGACGGTGCTGCGTTTTGCGTCCGCGCATGGTCTGGCGGTGACGACGCGCGGTGCCGGGGTGGGTTATGTGGGCGGCTGCGTGCCGGCGCGCGGCGGGATCGCACTGTCGATGATGCGGATGAACCGGATTCTGGGCATTCATCCGGAGGACGGGGTGGCGGTGGTGCAGCCGGGGGTGATCACACGCGATTTGCAGGACGCGGCGCGTGCGGCCGGCTGGGAGTATCCGCCGGATCCGGCGTCGCTGAAGGAATGTTCGATCGGCGGCAATATCGCCACCAATGCCGGTGGACCACGTTGTTTGAAATACGGAGTGACGCGGAGTTATGTGCTGGGGCTGGAGGTGGTGTTGGCGGACGGCCGCGTGCTGCGCACCGGCGGGCGGCTGCACAAGAACAAGACGGGATTCGATCTGGTCGGGCTTTTCACCGGCTCGGAAGGGATGTTGGGGGTGATCACTGAGGCTACGTTGCGGCTGAGTCCACAACCGCCATGCCGGGCGATGTTGGCGGCGATTTTTCCGGATTTTCCAATGGCCGCGGCAGCGGTGAACGGGATTCTGAACGCGGGGCATCTGCCATCGGCGTTGGAAATCACCGATGCGTTCACGCTGGAGGCGGCGCGCAAAAGGCTGGGAACGGATGTGTTTCCGCCGGGTGACGCGCATTTGATCGTGGAAATCGACGGACGTCCGCGCGCGGTGGCGGCGGAGTTGGAGGAACTCCACAGCCTGTTAGCCAAACTGGGTGCGAGCCATATCGAGCGCGCGCCGGACGAGGAGGGATGCGAGCGGATCTGGCAGTTGCGGCGCGAGTTTTCCTATTCGTTGCGCGACACCGGGCTGACCAAGCTGAACGAGGATATTGTGGTGCCACGTTCCAAACTCGTGGAACTGGTGGATTTTGCCGGGCAATTGCAGCGGGAAACCGGTATCCCGGTGGCCTGTTTCGGTCATGCGGGCGATGGCAACATCCACACCAACCTGATGGTTGGCGATTACCAGGACGAAGCGGTCAGGGAGCGTGCGGAGGTGGCCTTGGACCGGCTTTTCGAGTGGGTGCTCGCGCAAGGCGGCGCGATCACCGGCGAGCACGGCGTGGGGCTGGCGAAAAAACGCTGGCTGCGGCAGGCGATCGGCGAGGTTTCCTTCGACGTGCATCAGGCGCTGAAGCGCGCGCTCGATCCGGACGACAGGCTGAATCCCGGCAAGTTCCTGTGAACCGTGTTCAGCGGAGATATTTGAGCAGCACGAAACCGCCGATCAGTAAAACGGTGCCGGCAATGAAACACCATTCGAGGTGTTTTTCGATGAACGGACGGACTTTCGGGCCGAAGGCGCGGATGATCGAGGCGACGACGAAGAAGCGGAATCCACGGCCGACGATCGAGGCGACGATGAGCAGCGGCAGGCTGTAATGCATCATTCCCGAAAACACCGTGAACACCTTGTAGGGGATGGGCGTGATGGCGGCGATCAGGATGCCCCAGAAACCGTAGGTGGCATACCATAACTCGATCGTCTCCCGGGTGTGGCCGCTGGTATCGAAGAAAGCGAGCAATGGCATGGCGACGGTATCGCGCAAGCCCCAGCCGATCAGCCAGCCGGCGATGCCGCCGACCACCGATCCGACAGTGCAGACGAGCGCGTAATAAAGCGCCTTTTGCCGCGCTCCGAAACACAGCGCCATCAGCAGGATGTCCGGAGGGATCGGGAAAAACGACGATTCGGCGAAGGCGATCCAGAACAGCGCGTGCGTGCCGGCCTTGTGATCGGCCCACGAGACGGTCCAGTTGTAAAGGCGGCGGATCCAGCCGGTTTTTTTTTCGGTTTTCAAGCGAAGCTTCAGTTAACTGTTTTCCGGTCGCGGGTCGCGGTCGAGCAGCTCGCGCATCGCTTCGGCGGCGGGCTTGTCCTGATAGAGGATCGAATACACGGCATCGATGATCGGCGTGCGGACGCCGGCCTTGCGGGCGGCTTCGTGGATGGAAAGCGTGTTGGGCACGCCTTCGGCAACCATGCCGAGGGAGGCGACGGCTGCGTCGAGCGACTGGCCTTTGCCCAGTGCGAGGCCGACACGATGGTTGCGCGAGTGTTCGGAGAAGCAGGTGACGATCAGGTCGCCGACGCCGGAGAGGCCGGAGAAAGTGTCCTTTTGACCGCCGAGCGCGGTGCCGAGGCGGGTCATTTCCGCCAGCGCGCGGGTGACGAGTGCGGCGACCGCGTTGTCGCCGAGCCCGAGTCCGTGGGCCATGCCGGCGGCGATGGCATAGACGTTCTTGATGGCACCGCCGAGTTCCACGCCGGCGAGGTCGTCACTGGTGTAGGTGCGGAAGTTCGGGAAGGTGAACAGCTCCTGGAGATGGAGGGCGAGTTCGGCGTTCTCGGAGGCGACGACGGCACAGGTGACGAGGCCGGTGGCGATTTCCTCGGCGTGGTTCGGGCCGGTGAGCACGCCGATCGGGTTTTCGGGGAACACCTCGTGGAGAATCTCGCTCATGCGCTCGCCG
>DATISV010000710.1:0-4249 GCA_035468505.1 Luteolibacter sp.
GACGGGCTGATCGCCATCGTAGAGGTCGCGGGCACCGACAACCCGTGGTTCGAACGCATGCGCGCCATTGAGGATGACATCTGGAAACACGCCGACATCGCGACGCCGTATGGCAACATTCCCACCAACAACATCGAGGCCAACGGCGAACAGATCCAGGCACTCGTCCGTCTGTTCACCGCCACCGGCGAGAGGAAATACCTCGAATGGGCCGAGCGCCTCGCGGATTATTATCTGTTGCCTGGCGATTTCGTCCCGGAGCGCCTGCGCGACCACGGTTGCGAAATCATCGGCGGGCTGGGGCTATTGGTGGCGGTCCAATCGCTCCATCACCCGGAAAAGGCACGCGTCCACCTGCCGCTGGTCCAACGCATGCTCGATGAGGTTCTGAAACGGGGCACCAACGAAGACGGCTTCATATTCAACACCATCAATGGTGGTGGAAGGTTCAGCGACGGTTGGGGATACAACTACGTGGCCTATCTCTGTCATGATATGGCCGCGGGCTCACAGCGCTACCGCACGGCAGTGGAAAAACCGCTGCACAATCTCGCCATGCCGCGTTACCGCGACATCGACTGGGGAGAGCCGACCATGGACGGCATCGCCGACTCGACGGAAGGCGCCATCTATCTTGTCAACCGGCTGCCCGTTCCAGCAGCCATCGAGTGGATCGACCACGAAGTGACGACGCAGATCACCCACGCCGCCGAACCGGTGGAATCCGGCCGACTTTGGAAAACCTACAAGCTCGAAGCCAACGGCGTGCGCACCGCGCTCCAGCACGCGATGATGCACACGCGCGGCACCATCGCCCGGCCGTGGCGGCACGACCTGGTCCTCGGGGCCAGTCAATCGGATGGCGGCATGACCGTCGTGATCAACGCACAAAAACCATGGACCGGCCGCTTGCTCATCGATCGCCCGCGGCATCGCATGGAGCTGGGGTTTTCGCAGGATTGGCCGCGCATGAACAGCATGCCCGAATGGTTCACGGCGAATCCCGACGAAGCATACACCGTTGAGGATCTGTCAAGCGGTGAAGCCGTCACGCGCACCGGAGCGGAACTTCACGTCGGACTCCCTTTGACGCTTGAAGCCGGTATCGAGAAACAACTCATCATCCGTCGGCAACCCTGATAGCGCCAAGGCCCATGATGGTCCCCATCCAGGAGGGCCCCCGGCGCTTGTCGGAAAAGGATGCCGTCATCCTCTTCGTCTATGGCGATCCGGACTACTATGGCAGATTCGGTTTTCGTGCCGATATCGCAAAGCCTTTTCTCCCGCCGTATGAACTGAAGTATCCATTCGGCTGGCAGGGCATCCTGCTTGCAGACCGCCAACCGGCATGCACGTCTGCAACCATCCGCTGCGTGCCATCGTTGTGCGATCCGGCGCTTTGGTAGGAACTCAACCCCATTGTTGTGGTGGGATCGAATGAAGTGGCAATGGGTATTGGCCAATGGGGAGAAAGCCAGGCGGCATGCACATCCGCGCGCACGACAGCTTCCGTGGGACTCAGCCCACCGCAGGCATTTCGTATCCCTTGCGCCGCGGCCGGTCCTGCATGCCCTTCGCCTCGTTGTCGCCGGTGATTTGCTGTGCCACCGGATCCCACTTGATGGCGCGGCCGAGACGCTCGGCGATGCCGGCGAGCTGGCAGATGGTTCCCGTGCGGTGACCTACGGTCGCGGGACAGATGGTCGGTTTGCGGGACGCGATCGATTCGAGGAAATTCTGGCGGTGGTCCTTGGACTCGTAAACCTGGATGTCGTCGGGGCCGAACTTGTGGCGAACGAGTTCCTTGGGCAGGGTGTCGATCTTGCCGCGGCTGACGTGCACCTCGCCCTCCGGGCCGATGAAGCGGATCATCGCCGGACTGGGTTTGCGGTCGCGCCACACGGTGATGCCATCGGCATAGCGATAGTGATGGTATTCGGAACCCTCGTGTCCCTTGGGAACGAACTCGACCGGCCCGGTGTCGTCACGGTCGAGCGCCCACTGGACGATATCGAAGTGGTGCGCGCCCCAGTCGCCGAACTTGCGGCTGCCGTATTCCCAGTAGCAACGCCAACCGGCACCGTAGTTCCCCTTCACCCGGTTTTCGGAGTATTCGAAGAACGGCGTCGGTCCGAGCCAGCGGTCATAATCGAAGCCCTCCGGAACCGGGACAATGTCTTCCTTTTCCGGCGGCTGCGGGAACTGTCCGAGCTGGCAGTAGATTTCCTTCACTTCGCCGATCAGGCCGTTGCGCACCAGGTTCGCGGCGATGCGGAAATGCACCGACGACCGCTGCTGCGAGCCCACTTGAAGAATGCGTCCATACTTTTTCTCCGCGGCCACCAGCGCCTTGCCTTCCTCGATGGTCAGCGTCATCGGTTTCTCGACATAAACGTCCTTACCCGCCTTCATCGCCGCGAGAGCGATTGCCGCGTGCCAGTGGTCGGGCGTGGTGACACAAACCGCGTCAATCCCGGGATGGGAAATGACCTCCTCGAAGCGGGAAGTTGCCAGAATGTCGTTGAAGCCACGCTCCTTCAACACGTTGGCGGCCTTTTCCAACTGCCATTGCTTGACGTCGCAAACCGCGATCGGCTGGACCTCCTTCATGCCGGAGAACGTTTTCAGGTGGCCGTCGGAAATCAGGCCCATGCCGATGAAACCCATGCCGATGCGTGAATTCGCGGCGGTTTTTGCCGTATTGCCCAGCGTTTCGGCCCGAACGATCTGCGGCACTGCCACCAGCGAGCCGGCGGCGGCGAGCGAGGATTGGATGAAGTGGCGGCGGGTGGTTTTGTGTTTCGTATACATGGCGGTTTTCGTGGTGGAATTCTTCGTGTTTCTACCTCGTTGGCAATGCCGATCTTTCCGACAAAGCCATTGGCGTCTTTGGCGCCGCGCCCGCCAGCCCCCCGAACAACGGCGTATAAAACTGCGGAATTCCCATCACCGGGATCTGGCATGGAAGATCACGATGCCACCTGCGTAATGTCCGTCACATCCATGACTGCCATCACACACCTCAAGCGGCCAAGGTATTTCGGCCGCGCACTTCTGCTCGCCGCGCTGGCGGCTTCCCCGCTCGCCGCGAAAACCATTCCGACCGTCCTCCCCGCCCCCGATCCCGCCGACAAGGGGACCAGGGACAAGCCGGTCAAAGTCTATATCCTCTCCGGACAGTCGAACATGCTCGGCTTCGGGCGTGTCGAGGGAGCGGAGCCGTTCTACTCGCAGGTGTTCCTCTCGGCGGATCCCACCCTTACCGAGTGCAAGCTGCCAACGGACAACGCCGCGCTGCTGCGCTTCGGCGTGTTCCAGTCTGCGGCGACCGATGCGGAGCCGGGGGGAGTCGCCGGAGCATCCACCAAGGTCGCGCTAGGCACCACCGACGCGACCATTCCCGAAGCGGACGGCGACCCGGTGGTGGTCAAGGCCTTCATCGAAGTCCCATACAACGGCACTTACCGGATCCATCCGGCAGGCGAAGCGGCTGTGAAGGTGAATGATGCCAAGCCCGGCGAAACGGACGGGGAAGTGAAGCTCGAAAAGGGCAGACGCTATCCGATCGAGATCACTTATGCCAAGGGGGGCGGTTCCGCCGCGTTGTGGCTTGAAAAGACCCGTCTCGAAGGCATGGGCGACCTGCGCTTCGTGGTCGAAAAACTCGAACGCTTTCCCTACATGCTCGATGACCAGGGCCAGTGGACGGCGCGCCAGGACGTGATGCTCAACGACGCCTACATGGGCAAGGGCAAGAGCGACCCGCTCAGCGCGCCCGCCTGCGGGCCAACTTTCGGCCCCGAACTCGGCTTCGGCTATGTGATGGGCGAGTTTCACGACGAACCGGTCATCGTCATGAAGGCCGACATCGGCAACCGCAGTCTCGGCTGGGACATCCTGCCGCCCGGCAGCGAAAGATATGTTTTCGAGGGCAAGGAACAGCCCGGCTACAAGGAAATGTTCGATGCCGATGGCAAGGTCATCCCATGGGATGGCAAAGGCTGGTATGCCGGCAAGCAATACGATGACTACACCGCCGCGGTCCGCGCGGTGCTCGACAACTTTGGCGAAAAATACCCGGAATACGCCGATCAGGGATACGAGGTCGCCGGTTTCGTCTGGTGGCAGGGCCACAAGGACGGCCCGAACCCCGCACACAATGCGCGCGACGAGCAGAACCTCGTGAACCTCATCAAGGCCTGGCGCAAGGAGTTCAACGCGCCGAAGGCGAAGTGGGCGATCGCCACCG
>DATISV010000711.1:0-4008 GCA_035468505.1 Luteolibacter sp.
CTTCCTCGCTCCATGCCGGAGCGATTCCGAAACAAAGCGTCCACACCAGCACGCGGAACATGCCGCCGGACGCCATCCGACCACGCCACCGATCCATGAGCGGCATGGTGGGGCGGGGACGCAAGCCCTGCCATGCGGCTAACGGTTTTGATTGCGCATATTTTGCTATTCGGGATTTCATCCGGCGAATCCACCGCCGGACGAAATTCGGTTTTGCTCCCCGGCGCTCCCCGGCCATACTCGGCGCAGGCAAACTTCCGCATGATCACCTACACCAAGCAACCCCACCCGCGCGAACACCGGCTGATTTTCAACAACGTGGACCGCGAGGGCTGGGACCCGTCGATCGATTGTTACCTGCGAGACGGCGGCTACGAGGACCTGAAAAAGGCGCTCGGCATGCAGCCGAAGGAAATCACCGAGGAGGTGAAGAAATCCGGTCTGCGCGGCCGCGGCGGCGCGGGATTCCCGACCGGCATGAAGTGGACCTTCATCCCGCCCAACAACACCAAACCGGTCTATCTGATCTGCAACTGCGACGAATCCGAGCCCGGCACCTTCAAGGACCGCTACATCGTCCACCAAGACCCGCACCAACTCATCGAAGGCATGGTGATCTCCAGTTTCGCCGTCGGCGCGCACATTGCCTACATTTACATGCGTGAGGAATTTCCCGCCGCGGCGAAGATCATGGAGCAGGCGATCGAAGAGGCGCGCGCCAGGAATTTCGTCGGGAAAAACATCCTCGGCTCCGGTTTCGATCTTGAGATTTATGTTCACCGCGGTGCCGGCGCCTACATCTGCGGCGAGGAAACCGGCCTGATCGAATCACTCGAAGGCAAGCGCCCCTATCCGCGCATCAAGCCGCCGTATTTTCCCGCCGCGCTCGGGCTCTACATGTGTCCGACGATCGTCAACAACGTCGAGTCGCTCTGCCATGTGAAGCACATCATCCGCATGGGTGGCGACGAATACGCCAAGCTCGGCGTGCCCCGCAACACCGGCACCCGCATCCTCTGCGTTTCCGGCGATGTGAAAAATCCCGGTTATTTCGAAGTCGAGGTCGGCAAGCTGACGATGCGCGAATTGTTATATGATATCTGCGGCGGACCGAAGGACGGCCGCGAACTCAAAGCCGTGATCCCCGGAGGCTCGTCGTCGAAAATCCTGCGCTGCGACGAGGTTTTCAAGATCAAGAATCCGGACAGCACCGAGCGCGAGCTGGGTTTCTGGGACATACCGCTCGATTTCGACACGCTCGCCGCCTGCGGTTCGATGGCCGGCTCGGGCGGCGTGATCGTGATGGACGACTCGCGGAAAATGTCCTGGGTGCTCAACAACCTCAACGCCTTCTACGCCCACGAATCCTGCGGCCAGTGCACGCCCTGCCGCGAGGGTTCGACCTGGATGAAAAAGATCTCCGACCGCATCGTCGCCGGCGACGCCAGTCCGCAGGACGTCGAAACACTCGAAAGCGTGGCCTATCAGATCGACGGCCGCACCATCTGCGCCTTCGGCGAAGCGTCATCGTGGCCGGTGGAAGCGATTATCGCCAAGTTCCGCGACGAACTCATCGCCGACACCAACCCGGCGAACGCCGCCAAGCCGCACAGCCCCGAAGCCGAGGCCCAGCGCAGCTACCTGGCCGCGGCGGCGGTGGGTTGAGATGAGGGTTTTTCGAGTCACACTGACTCCACTGCGGTCTCAGGACGCCATGTGAATCGAACGGATGCTTCGCACCGGCTTGGTTCATTCCCAAGGTGAGGTGTCCCGGGCCGCCGCCGATCAGCGCTGGCATTTCGGGCACCAGTAGGTGGAGCGCTGGCCGATGACGGCGTGGCGGATGGGCGCGCCGCAGACGCGGCAGGGCTGGCCCTTGCGTTCGTAAACGAAGAGCTGCTGGCGGAAATAGCCGGGCTCGCCGTCGGTGTGGAGAAAGTCGCGCAGCGTGGTCCCGCCGGCGCGGATGGCGTCGGCGAGCACCTCGCGGATGGCCGTGACGAGTTTCGCGAGGCGCGCCTTGGACAGGCGCTTGGCGGGAGTGCGCGGCAGGATGCCCGCGCGGAAGAGCGCTTCGGAGGCATAGATGTTCCCCACCCCCACGACGACCTTGGCGTCCATGATGACGAGCTTGATGGCGGCGCTGCGTTTCGCGCAGGCGGCGGCGAGCAAAGCGGGCGTGAACCCGTCGCCAAGCGGCTCGGGACCGAGACCGGCGAGCAGTTTGTGCCGCATCGGATCGCCGGTGAGATGGAGCACCAGCCCGAAGCGCCGGGGATCGTGAAAACGAAGCTGCATGCCGTTGTCGAGGGTGATGCCGATGTGGTCGTGCGTCTTCCATGGATCGGCGGGAGTGACCAGCCGCAGGCTGCCGGACATGCCGAGATGGATGAGCAGCGTCGAGCCGTCGTCGATCCCGAGCAGCAGGTATTTCGAGCGTCTGCCGGCTTGCGTGAAGCGGCGGCCCTCGATGGCGGCGAGGTTTTTGGAAACCGGCTGTCGCAGGTCGCGGCGGCGCACGATCGCCTCGCGGATGCGCGCGCCCTCGAGGTGCGGCGCGATGCCGCGGCGGGTGGTTTCGACTTCGGGCAACTCGGGCACGGCGCTGGGGAAAATGGATTTGTTAGAAAACAAAGAGACAGGCGGCCAGCACGTGGCAGGCGCTTCCCGCCAGCACGAAGAGATGCCACACGGCATGGTTGTAAGGCAGACGCCGCCATGCGAAAAACACGACTCCTAGCGTGTAGCAAAACCCGCCGGCCACCAGCCATGCCATTCCGCCGGCCTGCATCGCCCGCCACATGGGGACGATCGCGAACAGCACCATCCAGCCCATGATCAGATAGAATGCCGTGGAAATCCAGTGGTCCTTCCTGCCGTTGCGGATCGTTTTCATCAGAATGCCCGCCAGCGCCATGGCCCACACCACCGCCAGCAACGACCAACCGAGCGGTCCACGCAAGGTCACCAGCATGAAGGGCGTGTAGCTGCCCGCGATGAGCAGATAGATGCAGGCGTGATCGAGCGCCTGCATGCGCGCCTTCCAGCGCGGTGTCGTCGAATAATGATAGAGCGTGGAGGAGGCGTAGAGCATCACCAGCGAAACGCCGAAAACCAGCGCACACGCGAGTTTCACAACGCTGCCGTTCGCCAGCACCAGCATCGTCACGAGCGCGGCGATACTGAACAACAGCCCCGCCGCATGGGTGAGCATGCTGGCGATTTCCTCGCGGTGACTCTCGCACAGATGCGAGCGATGGGATTCCGGGTCGGGCATGAATGCGGTTTCCCTATCACGCCGCGACAACCGGATGTCGAGAACTCAGGCGCAAAACAAGGTGTGTGCCGCCAAGTCATTGACTTTTCTTGACATCCGTCATGTGTTGAACATCCTGCCCGCAGCGATGGCGAGAAAGCGCATAGAGGCGGCGAGGTTCACCCGCATGGAAGCGCGCACGCGGATGATCCGCGGTGCGGGTCGCATCGGCTTTGTGGCATTCGGGGTCGCGCTGGGCTTCGTGGTGGTTGCCACGGCGGTGCCGCAGCGGCGCGAACTGGCCAAACTGGAGGAGCGACTGCGCAACGTGGAGCATCGCGAAGCCGAAGTGCTGATGCAGCGCGACCACCGGCGGATCGAGTTGAAGGCCTTGCGCGAAGACCCCGCTTATCTGGAAATCCACGCGCGCGACCGCCTCGACTATTGCCGCGAAGGCGAGCGGGTGCTGCGGCGCACCCGCTGAATCCCGACGCATCGATTTTCTTATGACCGGATGGCATGGATTTCCACAACCGGGGCTGCTCGCCGCCGGCTTCCTCGACACCATCCACCCGCCGCTCGATCACTGGGCGTGGTGGATTCCCGCGTTCCTGATCGGCGCGTGCATCGGTTCGTTTCTCAACGTGGTGATTTACCGCGTGCCGCTGGGCATGTCGGTGAACGAACCGAAGCGCTCATTTTGTCCGCATTGCCGGGATGCGATCCCGATGTGGCTCAACCTGCCGCTGGTG
>DATISV010000712.1:0-4236 GCA_035468505.1 Luteolibacter sp.
TGCTCACCACCGCGCCGCCTTCCGGATCCTCTGATTTCAGCGTTTCAGCTTCTCAGCATTTCAGCGTTTGCCAGGACGCCCTCCTCACCCGCCTCGTCGCCCTCAACCACGCGCGCGCCGCCGAGGAAAAAAGCGGTCTCATCCGCTGGCTCCGCCCGGAATACCAATGTGGCGGCGATCACCGGTCGCCGCAGCAAAGCACCCTCCCCGGCACCGAAGCCGCCACTTCCTCTTCCGATCAAAAATCCAAAATCAACAATCCTCCATCGTCAATCAGCCCCTCTTCCCCCTGGCCCGCCCGCCTCCCCGAGCAAGTCACCCTCATCCGCCAACTCCTCGCCACCGATCCCGCCGCCACGCCCGAACAACTCTCCGCCCGCTTCGGCCGCAAGAACGCCAAACGCACCGAACAGATCGAGGGCATCATCGAGACGCTGCGCGGGCTGGGGCAGGTGTGAAAAGCACGCGCATCTCACCGGCATCGACGCTACAAGCGTCTCACGCCCGCCGCGCCAATGTCGCGCTCGGGCTCTCTCCAAACAGCGCACGGTATTCCACTGCGAAGCGCCCGAGATGCCAGAAGCCCCAGTTCATGGCATGCTGTTTCACCAAGCCATGCCGTGGCTCGGCCGCCAGCAGTTCGCGCCGCACGCCATGCAGGCGCGACTGATGCAGGAAGGCGCTGGCCCGCACTCCCAGCAGGTCAAGGAACAGGTATTCCAGCCCGCGCCGGCTGAGCCCGCTCACCGAGCAAAGCTCCTGCAGGGCAATGCGCCGGTGGGAGTTCTCCCGGATGAATTCCCGCACGAGGTTCATCCGCTGGTAGCGGCGCGTCATTCTTGGATAGGCAAGCAGAGTGCCGTCCCCGCGAGCGTTCAGCATCAAATCGAAGAAATGCTCGTGAAGTTCACCTTCCAATACCTCAAGGGCCGATTCTCCGGCGAGCGCCTCCGGCGTATCGCGGATGGTTTCAGCCATGGCGCCGAGCATGGTGGTGAACACCCGGCAGGCGTCTTTCTTTGGAAAAAAGGATTGTCCTCCTTTCAGCAGTCTTTCAGGGAACTCCGGATAGCGGCTTTCCACCATCTCCAGAAAAACGGTTTCCGGAATCGTCAGCGTGGCATGACCATATCCCTCCGGCGTCTTGGCATCGAGACTCTCGCCGGGAGCGAAAAACCCGAGGCATTGATCGCGATGGCGGGAGTTGAAATTGAACGAGTGCCCCTCTTCAGGACACGCCGTCACATAAACCATCGTGTAGCAGTCCTTTGGCATCGCCCCGCGAAACCACATCGCAGGGCCCATCTCAGCATGATCCAGACAAGATCCCGGCAGCATGATCCGCGACAGCTCGCTTTCCGTCCCGTGCCCGCTCAGCAGCCATGGCTCCAGCTCGCTGCCCCGGATCGCCTCAGCCAAACCGTCCGGGTCGGCGATGCGCACTTGGATAACGGGAAATGCCGCTTCGGACATGGCTGGAAGGTGTTGGTTCAAGTAGGGCACCGCAACCCGTTTTTGCACATTTTGGATAGGAATTTCCATCGCGTTTGGCCGCGCGCCCTCCCTAAAATGCCTCCTTCAAAGAATGCGGTCGCCATGGTCAGCGGTCGTCATCCCCGCAGCAATGATCGTAAAACGCTCCTATCCGATCAATTCGCGGAATTGTCTTTCTCTGCGCGATTTTAGCCTCTCTATCGAAATCATCGAATTAGCTCCGAAACCAGCGTCCATTTTATGAAAACCATCCGCCCCCTCTCCGCTATCGTGAGCGGCCTCTTCCTGACCGGCGTGGCCTGTGCTGCCGCCCCTCTCGACCGCACGGTCCTCCCAATCAAGGAGCCGCTCCGCGAGACCACCGACATCCTCGATGTCCGCAAGGCCACCGCGCCGCCGCGTTTCGAGGTCAAAGCCCCCGAGGGCGCGCCCAACGTGCTGCTCGTCCTCATCGACGACCTCGGCTTCGCCGGCACCAGCGCCTTCGGCGGTCCCGTCGCCACGCCGAACTTCGACCTCATCTCCGCCGGTGGATTGAAATATAACAATTTCCACACCACCGCCGTCTGCTCTCCCACCCGCACCGCGCTCAAGTCTGGACGCAACCACCACGTCAACAACATGGGCGGCATCAGCGAAACCGGCACATCGTTCCCCGGCAACACCGGCCAGATCCCGAACGAAGTCGCGCCGCTCGCCGAAATGCTCCGCCTCAACGGCTTCGCCACCGGAGCCTTCGGCAAATGGCATGAAACCTCCGCCTGGGAAGCAAGCATGGCCGGCCCCTTTGACCGCTGGCCGCACCACCAGGGATTCGACAAATTCTACGGCTTCATCGGCGGCGAAACCAACCACTGGGCACCCTTCATCTACGACGGCACCCATCAGGTCGAACTCCCCGAAGACCCGAATTACCATTTCCTAACCGACATGACCGACCAAACGGTCGCATGGATCCGCCAACAAAAGGCGATGACCCCCGACCGCCCCTTCTTCGCCTACTACGCCCCCGGTGCCGTCCACGCCCCACACCACGTCCCCGCCGACTGGATCGCCAAATGGAAAGGCAAGTTCGACGGCGGCTGGGACTCCATGCGCGAACAAATCCTCGCCCGCCAGATCGAACTCGGCGTGGTCCCGAAGGGCACTAAACTCGCCCCGAAACCCGAGGCCATCCCGGACTGGGAAACCCTAAGCGCCGACCAGAACAAACTCTTCACCCGCCAAGCCGAAACCTTCGCCGCCTTCCTCGATATGACCGACCACTCGGTCGGCCGCGTGATCGACGCCATCGAACAAACCGGACAACTCGACAACACCCTCGTCATTCTCATCTATGGCGACAACGGCACCAGCGCCGAAGGCGGCCCGAACGGCATGTTCAACGAATACACCTACTTCAACGGCGTCCCGGAAACCGTGCCCGACATGCTCAAGTTCCTCGACCAATGGGGCGGCCCGAAAACCTACCCGCACATGTCCGCCGGTTGGGCCGTGATGCTCGACACCCCGTATACCTGGACCAAACAAGTGTGCTCCGACCACGGCGGCACCAAGGTCGGCATGGCCATCCACTGGCCCAAAGGTTTCAAAACAAAAGGAGAACTCCGCACCCAGTTCCACCACGTCATCGACATCGCGCCCACCATCCTCGAAGCCGCCAAACTGCCTGAACCAACAATGGTCAACGGCACCAAGCAACGCCCGATGGACGGTGTCAGCATGGCCTACAGCTTCGACGACGCGAAAGCCAAGGACCGCCACACCACCCAGTATTTCGAAATGTTCGGCAACCGCGCGATCTATCACGAAGGCTGGTTCGCCCGCGTCATCCACAAGGCCCCGTGGGAACCCAAGCCCCGCCGCGCGCTGGACGACGATTCCGCCTGGGAACTCTTCGATACCACCAAGGATTTCAGCCTCGTCAACAACCTCGCCGCCCAGCATCCGGAAAAGCTCGAGGAACTCAAAAAACTCTTCCTCTCCGAAGCCGAGCGCAACTTCGCCCTGCCCATCGACGACCGCACCTTTGAACGCTTCAACGCCGAGTTGGTGGGCCGCCCCGACCTGATGGGCAAGCGCACCTCGCTCACCCTCGCCGAAGGCATGACCGGCATCGCCGAAAACGCATTCCTCAATATCAAAAACAAATCGAAAACCATCACCGCCGAGATCGAAGTCCCCGATAGTACCGTTGCCAACGGCACAATCATCGCCCAAGGCGGACGCTTCGGCGGTTGGTCGCTCTACGTGAAAGACGGCGTCCCCGGCTATCACTACAACTTCGTCGGCATGCAACACTTCTCCGTTATATCGTACGAAAAACTCCCCGCCGGCAAATCCACCATCCGCCTCGAATTCGCCTACGACGGCCCCGGCCTCGGCAAGGGCGGCACCGCAACCTTGTTCATCAACGACAAGAAAGTCGGCGAAGGCAAAATCGCCCACACCCAGGCCATGGTCTTCTCCGGCGACGAAACCGCCGACGTCGGCATCGACCTCGCCACCCCCGTCGTCGAAGCCATCGGTTCCGAACGCAAATCCAAATTCACCGGCCGCATTCCCAAAATCACCGTCGAGTTGAAATGACCGTGGCCCGGGCATCCTGCCCGGAGCCTCTAACTATCACCAGTTTTCTATCACTCATGAAAACTCCACTCACCCTCTCCTTGCTCACGCTCGTAGTCTGCGCCGCATCAGCCCAGACCGCACAGAAATTCAAGATGACCACCGAACTCCCGC